>JAICWZ010000564.1 GCA_025966355.1 Thermomicrobiaceae bacterium | reverse complement strand
GCAGCGCCTCGTCGTCCTGCGCCAGTTCGACGAGTTCGCTCAGATCATCGGCCTGCTTGTGGAGCGCGTGCCAGCCGTCAACCTGCGATTTGAGCGTGCCGAGTCGTTGCATGGTGCGTTGTGCGTGGTCCTGGTCGTTCCAGAAGTCCGGATCAGAACTCGCGAGTTCGATCTCCTGAATTTCCTGCTCTTTCGCAGGGAGGTCAAAGACGCACCCCGATCCGGTCAAGGCGTTCGAGGCTGCTGGTGACGGTCTGTTCAATGTTCTCAATCAATGGGTATCCCCTGACGTTGAATGGAAAATGGCAAACAGAAAGGGTGATGCGACGGCAAGAAATGCCGCCGGAAGTATAGCATAGGCAGTTTTCCGTCCAATCCCTCACCGTGGTGTTCGGACGGATCGCCGGACGTCGTCGCTCTGTTATGATCCGTGTCGCACGCGACGAGTGCGTGGGATAGCGGGGGACAGACAATGTTCAGGCAGTTGGTGCGTAACCGAGCGCTATTGACGTTCATGCTCGGGCACTTCACCGTCGATACGTTTGGCGGACTGCTGCCGATCCTCTACCCGTTGATGGCCACCGCCTTCGGGCTCAGCCTGGCCGACGTCGGCTGGATCGCCCTCTGCTTTACCGGAGCGTCGTCCCTTTCGCAGCCGTTCTTCGGCTTTGCCGCCGATCGGTACGGCAGTCGCTACCTGGCCCCGGCGAGTATCGTCTGGGCAGCGGTGATGTTCGGCGTGGTCGGCTTCTCCCCGAACGTTACGGTGCTGGCTATCTCAGCAGCCATGGCCGGGCTCGGTTCCGGCGCCTATCACCCCCAGGGCGCGTCTAACGCCTCGGCAGTTACCGGCGCAATGCAGAAGAATACGGCAATGTCGCTCTACACGTTCGGCGGGTCGTCGGGCTACGCGCTCGGTCCGATCCTCGGCGCCATCGTCTTCGGCGTCTTCGGGCGCGAGGGTACCGTGGCGCTGGTGCCGTTCGGGATCTTCGCGGCCTGGCTGATTTACCAATCGTTCAAACGACTTGGACTTGGCCTCGCGGAGGAGCCTCGAGAAGACCGCTCCCAGCAGGCAAATATTCGGTGGCGACCGCTGGCGCCGGTCATGGGCGTCTCGATGCTGCGCAACATGGTGTCGCTGTCGGTCATCACCTTTGTTCCGCTCTGGTATCGGGATATGGGCTACAGCGTTGCATTCTACGGCGCGCTCACGTCGTTGATCATCGTCGGCTCGGCGGTCGGCACTGTCTGCGGTGGTCTGCTCGCCGATCGCTTCGGGCAGCGCCGCGTGCTCATCATCGAGATGGCGCTGGCCGTTCCGGCGCTCGCCATCTTCATGCTCAATCCCGGTTATGGCGGGTTCTTGCTCGGACCGCTCTACGGCTTCATCTGCGATGGACCGTCGTCGGTCACACTCGTGATGGCGCAGCGACTGTTGCCGGGACGCGTCGGGATGGCTTCAGGTTTCGTGCTCGGCCTCAGCTTCGTGGCAGCCGGCATCGGTGCCCCGCTGACCGGCTCGCTCGCCGACCGAATCGGGACGCCGGACGCCATGATGATCATTTCTCTCTTGATGTTCGCGGCGATCGCGCTCGTCGCCTTCATCCCGCGCGAGGCGCTCCAGGTACGCGAAATCCCACCTTCACCACCCTTGCTGGCACCCGCTGTGGACGATTAAATCTCGCGCAGAGACGCAGAGACGCAGAGAGCGCAGAGATTTCGATATTGAGAACACGGCGCGCACTGCGTCTCTGCGGGAGGGTGAATCGTCCACCGCGGGTGC
>JAICWZ010000141.1 GCA_025966355.1 Thermomicrobiaceae bacterium | reverse complement strand
CCTGGCTCGCCATCTTCCCCGGCATAACGATCTTCCTGGTGGTGATGGCCTTCAACCTGCTCGGCGACGCGGTGCGCGATGCCCTCGACCCGCGTTTGCGGCTCTGAATGGGATGACGCCCGGCCGATGTGC
This sequence comes from Thermomicrobiaceae bacterium, assembly GCA_025966355.1. Taxonomy (GTDB): domain Bacteria; phylum Chloroflexota; class Chloroflexia; order Thermomicrobiales; family Thermomicrobiaceae; genus CALAGB01. The sequence goes on along the minus strand of JAICWZ010000141.1, from coordinate 5,496 downwards.
GCATGCACGAGGCGTGTTTCCCCACCATCGCCGCCGCGTAGACGCGCACCGTTCGACACGGTGCCGATCCCTAAACGCCACGTCAATCGCAACGGGGAGGACGGGCGCCGCCTGAACGGCGCGCCGGCCTTCATCATTGCCCCCCCTACGGTAGCCATCCCATTCAAAGCCGCAATCGCGGGTCGAGGGCATCGCGCACCGCGTCGCCGAGCAGGTTGAAGGCCATCACCACCAGGAAGATTGTCACGCCGGGGAAGATGGCGAGCCAGGGCGCCTGGCTGATGTAGTCGCGTCCCTGGTTCAGCATGAAGCCCCAGCTCGGCGTCGGCGGTTGCACCCCAAGGCCGAGGAACGACAGGCTCGCCTCGGTCAGAATCGCGAAGGCGACGCTGAGCGATACCTGGATGATGATCGGCGTCAGCATGTTCGGGCCGATATGCCGGAAGAGGATGCGCATATTGCGCGCGCCGATCGAACGCGCCGACACGACGTAGTCGGCGTCATTCAGCGTCAGCACCTGGCCACGCACCAGACGGGCGAAGCGCGGCACGCTCACGACGCCGATGGCGATCATGGCGTTGATCAGGCTCGGGCCGAGCGCGGCCGTGATCGCCAACGCCAGAATCAGCCCCGGAAAGGCGAGCAGCGCATCCATGACACGCATCAGGATCGTGTCGACCGGCCCAAGGAAGAAGCCGGACAGCAGCCCGAGCGTCGCGCCGATCGTCAGGCCGATGCCGGTCGCAACGATCCCGGCCGAAAGACTGGCGCGCGTGCCGTAAATGATCCGGCTCAGGACGTCCCGTCCGAGATCGTCGGTCCCCATCGGGTGATGAAGACTCGGCGAGAGCAAAACATCACCCAGTTCCGCATGAGTTGGGCTGTCCGGCGCGATGACTCCGGCGAAGATCGCCATGAAAATCGCGATCAGCACGATGATCAACGAAAAGGGCGCCAGACGCACCCGCCAGATGCGACCCAGCACCCAGCGCCAGTACGCCTGCGGCGCGCTTCGCAACACCACACCGCTCGCCGGCAGGGCTGGTCCGGTCTGCTCGGAAAGGGCGGATTCGTCGTTCAGGGAACACCTCGTTTCGGGCCACAGCCGGCCGGTTCAACCCAGGCGGATGCGGGGATCGATCAGGGCGTAGACGACATCGACGGCGACGTTGACCAGGATGAAGACGATGGCGATGACGACGACGAGTCCTTGCACGACCGGGAAATCGCGATTGAAGATCGACGTGACGAGCAGCTGGCCGTTGCCCGGCAGCGAAAAGATCGTCTCGATGATGACGGCGCCGCTCAGCAGGCCGCCGAGTTCCAACCCCACCACGGTCACGATCGGGATCATGGCGTTGCCGAGCGCGTGACGCAGGATGACGGTGCGCTCCTCGAGTCCCTTCGAGCGGGCCGTGCGTACGTAGTCCTGGTAGAGCGAATCGAGCATCGAGGCGCGCGTAAAGCGCGTGATGACGGCGGCCAGGATGACGCCCAGCGTCAACGAGGGGAGCAGCATATCTTTCAGATTCGTCGCCAGATTTGAGAATGGACTGACGTAGCCGAGCGCCGGCAGCCAGGTGAGCTTGAGCGAAAAGATGAGTACCAGCAGGATCGCCAGCCAGAACGACGGTGTCGAGACGCCGAGAATCGCCAGGATCGACGCGACGGCATCGACAGCGGTGTTTCGCTTCACCGCCGCGATCACCCCGGCTGAGATGCCGATGAGCAACGAGACGATCAGCGCCAGAATGCTCAGCTCCAGCGTCGGCACGATGCGCTGCACGATCAGCTCGGTTACCGGCTGATTGCCGAACGCCGAACGCCCGAGATCACCGTGCAACGCATTGCCGAGCCAGCGCAGATACTGGATATAGAGCGGCTTGTCGAGGCCGAGCTTTTGATTGAGCGCGGCGACCGCCTCCGGGCTCGCCTGATCGCCTAGCATGGCGACGGCCGGTCCGCCCGGAGTCAGACGCAGGATGAGAAAGACCGCGATCGTGACGAGCAGAATCGTCGGTATCGTCGCCAGCAGGCGCTTGATGAGAAAGGCAACCATTCAGATGCTCCGGCCGTCCGAACGAGCGTCTTACGACTTGATCGAGACGGTTTCAAGATGGAGCACGCCATCCGGGTTGAAGACGTACCCCGAGATCTCCTTGCGGAAGAGTTCGGTCTGCGCTGGTGCGCGCAGGAAAACCCACGGGCAATCTTCCGAGAGCATGTCGGTCAGCTGCTGGTAGAGCTTGACACGCTCCGTCTGATCAGCGGTGGCGGCCGCTTTCAGCAAAAGCGCATCGAAATCGGGGCTGTTATAGCCGTAAACATCGATCGTGCTCTTGCTGTAGAAGAAGCGGTTGAAGCCCTGGAACGGCTCAACACCGCCGTTATACGTAACGAACGATGCTTGAAATTGCTTGTCGACCAGCTTCTGCAGCAGGGTGACGCCGTCGAGCAGCTGCAGGTTCATCGTCACCTTGATATCTTCGAGCTGCGACTTGATCGCCTGCGCCAGCTTGAGCGATTCGGAGCTATTCGTCGTCTGCGCGTCGAACGAGAAGCCGTTCGGCTGACCACCGGCAGTCAGCAGCTGCTTCGCCTTATCCAGATCGCGTTTCGCGTAGAGTGTAATGTCTTTGTCGTAGCCGAGATTCTGCGGCCCGAGAAACGAATTGACCGGTACGCCGGTGTCGAAGTAAAGCGCCTTCTCAATCGCGGCGCGGTCGATCGCCCAGGAAACCGCCTGGCGAATCTCCTTCTTGTCGAACGGCGCCACGGCGTTGTTAAGACGCAGCGAACTGACCGACGTCGACGGCTTCAGCACCAGTTGCATGTTCGGGTCGCTCTTGACGCTGGCGACATCTTTGGCGGCGATGCCATAGGTCGCCTGGATATTGTTCGCCTTGATGCCGTTGAGGATGACCGTCGGATCGGAAATCCCCTTGTAGCTGACACTATCGAGATACGGCAGCCCCTCTTTCCAGTAGTTCTCGTTGCGCGTCGCCGTCACATGGTCGTTCTTGATCCACTCCTTGAAGACGAAGGGGCCGGTGCCGACCGGGTTGCGGGCGTAGTCGTCGCCATATTTCTGCACGGCCGTGGGCGAAACCATGGTGCCGGTCGTGCCGGCGAACGAGTAGAGCAGCGTGACGAACGCCTGCTTGAGATTGACCTTGGCGGTATACGTATCGACCGCATCGACGCCGGTGACGTAGGGGATCTCACCGGCACGCGGCGAGTTTTGCGCCGGATCGAGATAGCGCTCGATCGTCGCCTTGACGGCATCGGCATTGAAATCGGTTCCGTCGTGGAACTTCACGCCCTGACGGAGCTTGAAGGTCCAACTCATGTTATCGGCGGCCGCTTCCCAGGAGACGGCCAGCTCGGGCACGACGTTGCTCTTGTCATCGAGCACCAGTAGTCGGTTGTAAATCGAGGAGTAGATTTGGCTGTCGACCGTGGCGGTCGTGTGCGCCGGGTCCATAGAGGTGGCATCGGAACTCTGAGCGACGGTAACCTGACCGCCCTTGGTGCCGGACGGCGGTGGTGCCGACGTCGCCTGGGCCGAGGCGACTGCGGCCGGGCTGCCTGAAGCAGCCGCGCTGGCGGCCGGTGTGCCGCCGCCGGTCGAAGCGCTGGCCACGGCGGTCGAACCGCCGGAGGTCGTGCTGGCGACGGCCGAGGTTGATGTTGAGTTGTTCGATCCACCACCGCAAGCGGCGATCAATGGGGACACAATGCCAGCGACGGAAAGGGCTCCCAAACTGCGCAAGAGCATGCGGCGCGACACGCGCCGTCGATCGAACCCGATCATCATTCGCCTCCTCACGGGCGTCTGAATATCGCCAAACCAAGCGAGATGTGTCGCGTAGGCTGCGAGCTGTGGCGACACCTGTCCGCGTTTGCCGGGGGACGAGCATTCGAGCAGCAGCGCCCGAATCGGTCGCTGATTCGCTATAACGTGCGCGAATCGTGCATATTCCCACCGCGACGTGGGTACGTTAACAGGTCTGACCAATATGTTCGTCGCCCACGAGTACCGCTTGTATAGCCGAATAGTCCTGCCTCTGACTAGTACTTTTCGGCCGGAAGTGTGACGTGAGGAGAAACGACAAACGCGCAAACGCGCATCGCGCCTGCGCGTTGTTTTTCTGATCGCTTGGTGGCCGCTACGACGTTGGCGGCGGAGCCGGCGTGAGGCCGAAGCGGCGCATCAAGTCCATCAGACGCGTGCGGATCTCGGGCATCGCCGCGCCGGAGGAAAAGATCTCGGCGACCCCACGAAAATATTCGGGGCCGATCAACGCCGGACTGACCACCAGAAGTGAACGTGACACGGAGCCGCTCGTGTTGGAAAAGCCGTGTACCTGGCCCCGGCGGATACAGAGCGACTGGCCCGGCCCGATGTCGTATGGCGTACCGTCGACCGTGAAGGTCAGGACGCCTTCGAGGCCATAGACCGTCTCCTCGTAGGCGTCGTGGCTATGCGGCGCCGGCATCTGCGCGTCGCTCGGCGTCGTCATCTCGAAGATCGCTGTACTGCCATTCGAATCGTCGCCGGTGATCAGAAATCTGACCGTCATCGCTCCAACCTGAATCGTCTCATCCGAGGGATTCAACCGGTTCACGGCTTCGGGTTGCATAGATGGCTCCTCCTTTGCGATGAATACAGCGAAAACTATGGCTTTAGGTAACTCCCATGGCTTCGAACCGCTTCAATACTGAGATCAAGTAGACGTGCAGCCTCAACAAGATCGGGATCTTGCGGATCAATCGTCGTCTCGAGTACACCCGGCGTGTGCTTCAGACGGTCATCGAAGATCGCCCAGCACGTCCAGTATAAGTTGACGCGAGACGGATAGCATATGCCCGCGAATCGTGGGTTACCATTTGCATCGCAGAGTTCATAAATATGCCGAGCGCAGTGTTGCGTGATCTGGCGGTTGCGTGAAAATATCGTGCTCAGATCGAAGTCGTCAACATCGTCTCCGGGCATGCGTATCATGGTAACGATCGGAGCCATTGCGACCCGTAGATGCGCGATCGGCTCCGGCTCGGAGATCGCGGCAAATTTCAGCGACGGGTCGAGTTGAGTCAAACCGACTTGCCGTTTGAAGCGCCAATCGAATGGAACGACGCCACGCCGCTTGTCGTCCTGACCGATCAGCCCACTAAGCGCTTCTTCGAGCGTCTCAGTGTCGTTGACTTCACTCATGAGCGCGATGAGCTTCGGAGATGGCCGAAAGCCGACGAGTGTCTCCCCAAATGCTGCCACCCGTGCGGACGCACAATAGATCGCTCTAAACTCACGCTGCGGATCATCGAAGCGATTACCACCAACGAATTCCCAAGGGGCAGGTTCAAAGGGATCGATCCCGAGTCTTGCAGCCCGAAAGACCGGATCTCTTGGCGCTGGGACTGAAACAATTTCATGCGTTGCAGATTGATACCCAGCGTCTGGATTCATGCGCCTAGCCGCCTGCGGCGAACGCACGT
>JAICWZ010000013.1 GCA_025966355.1 Thermomicrobiaceae bacterium | reverse complement strand
GCACTTCTACAACAATCAGAAAATCGATCTCGCGTCAGCCAACGAGTCGAACACTCCGCCGCTTCTCTGGCCGTTGGTGAAGGCGCTCAAGAGCGCAACCTTTGGGCCGGCGGCACCTGATACCGGACCGAATGCGACGCCCGTTCCAAGCATTTCCGCGACGCCGACCGGTATCGCCATCGACGGCGATAGCGCAACTCCGACCGCGACTGAAGCGGCAGGGGTGACGACCGGCACCACTCCGACAACGGCCGCCGGAACTCCGGTCAGCGGGACGCCAACATCCGAGAGTGCGCCGGACACGTCGGGTCCGAATTCGGTGATGACACTCCCATCCGGTAAGCAGGTGTCAGTTGACACCAGCGACCTCGCGCTGATTCAGCAAACACAGGCGGATCTGCGTAACGACGATGGTATCTCGACAGCGATCGACGTTGGCGACGACTCGCAACCGACGAGGCTGACGTTTACCGGCCAATTACCTGTCTATTCCGATATCGAAGCCGTCTTCGCTCAGAACGGCGTCGGCGCTGGCGATTCCTACGACATCACGTCGGTCGTGAGCGCGGCTACAGATAACAACCTGCGCAAGGCAGGCACCGACTATCCGGTTGAGATCACCAGCCGTTATTTGCAGCTTCCCCCGGTCACCGATCGCGTACGCAACCTCGCGAATCAACTGGCAGCCGGGAAAACCAACCCATACGACATCGCGGCGAACATCGAAACGTACCTGCGCACGAATCTGAAATACAACGAGAATGTCGGCACGCCGCCGAAAGGCCAGGACGCGGTCGATTGGTTCCTCTTTGATACGAAGCAGGGCTATTGCACCTTCTATGCGTCATCGATGATCGAGATGCTCCGGGTGCTAAACATCCCGTCGCGCCTCGCGGTTGGCTTCTATCCAGCCGGTTATGACGCCGCGTCGAACGGATATCTCTATCGCGACTTGAACGCCCACGCCTGGGTCGAGGTGTACTTCCCTCAGTATGGCTGGGTGCCGTTCGAACCGACCGCCGCGCGGGCCGAAATTAGTCACCAACCGGCGGCCGCCACGACGACGACGAACCCGGGCGCGTCATCGTCCGAACCGGGTTTGACCGCCGCAGAGGCGCGGGAGCAGGCGTTCTTCGACGAGAATGCGCCGGTTGGCGGCGGCGCTGCCGGTGTGGTGCAGCAGGACAACTCGATCGGTTACTTCGGCTGGGCAGTGCGCGGCATGATCGTCGTGCTGCTCGGTTTGCTCGCGTTCATCGCCTATCTCTGGCTGCGCGGACTGCGTGGTCTCACGCCGACCACCCAGTTGTTCACGAAAGTGCAGCGAGGTGCGACGTGGGGCGGTGTGCCGGTGCGCGCATCGATGACACCGTATGAGCGCGCCAACGTGATTGCCGATCGGGTGCCCGGCTCACGTCAGCATGTGCGCTATCTGGCGGATCTCTACGTGCGTGAACGCTATGGCGGCACGGAGCCGGACGCTCAGGAGATGGGCCGAGCGCGCCATGCCTGGCTGCGGCTCAGATCCCTGATGCTGAAGTTCCTGATCGTGGGACGATGGCGATCATCGGCCCGCCGGCAGGCGGATCCCTTCGACGATGAGTAAGATCGCCGTCGTCGGCAGCATTAATACCGATTTCGTGGTGCGCGCCGCACGATTTCCGGCCCCTGGCGAAACCCTGCTCGGGGAGAGCTTCGCGGTCTACGGCGGCGGCAACGGCGCCAACCAGGCAATCGCCGCCGCACGACTCGGCGCGACGGTCGAGTTTTTCGGCGCGGCAGGTCGCGATCCACAGAGCATCGAGCGCGTTCAGCAATTCGTCGCCGACGGCGTCGGAACAACGAACATCATCACGTTCGACGGTTTTGGCGGGATCGCGATGATTCAGGTGGAGGAGTCGAGCGGGCAGAACGCGATCACGCTCGTCCCCGGCGCGAATCTCCTCCTCACACCGGACCTCGTTACGACTCGGCTGGAAGCCTGGACCCGACCGGGAGATCTCCTTTGTCTGCAACTCGAAGTTCCGCTGGAAACGGTCGCGGCGACCCTCGCGTTGAAAGAGCGCTTCGGCATGACGGCGATACTGAACGCCGCGCCCTTTGATGCGCGACTATCAGAACTTCTTTCGCTCGTCGATCATCTCATCGTCAACGAGATCGAAGCAGGCCAGCTCCTGGGCGGTGGATCGATCAGTCGCGATGACGCGGCCGCGGCCGGCGCGCGATTGCTGGCGTCGGGCGTCAGAACTACGGCGATCATCACGCTCGGCAGGTATGGAGCCGTTCTGGTCGATCTCGAAGGACATCTGATGATCCCAGCCCCAACCGTCCCAGTCGTCGACACCACCGGAGCGGGTGATGCTTTCGTCGGGGCCTTCTGCGCCGCGCTATCAAGGGGCATGGATACGCGTGATGCAGCGCGCTCAGCGGTTATCGCGGGCTCCCTTTCCGTGCAAAAGCCCGGCGCTCAGCCGTCATTGCCAACGTCCTCGGAACTCGCCGCTTCGTTCTCCCTGTCCGATTAGCGATCGCCTCCTTACACGGGACCGAGGTCCCGTGCTCCGTAGACGAAGTCCCCTTCGCGGGACTGAGCGGTTTTGACTCAATCCCGGCGGGATTTCGCCTCTGGAGGGCGGGATTTCTAATCCCGTGCAGCGGTCGTGCGACGGTATCGTTACAGGGACAACTATCCCTTCACAATAAGACACCCCCTTCCGAACGACCGGGAGGGGGTGTTTTGGGTGAGGGCGGTTACCAGTTCAGCGCGACGATCAGGAGGAGGGCGACGATATTGACGATCTTGATCATCGGGTTGATGGCCGGCCCGGCGGTGTCCTTGTACGGGTCGCCGACGGTGTCACCGGTGACAGACGCCTGGTGAGCGAAGCTGCCCTTGCCGCCGTAGGCGCCGGCTTCGATCGTCTTCTTCGCGTTGTCCCAGGCCGCGCCGCCCGTTGTCATTGAAATGGCGACGAAGAGGCCGGTGACGATTGACCCGATCAACATCCCGCCGACGGCTTCTTTGCCGAGCGTGACGCCAAGGATGATTGGCGTGACGACCGGAAGGAGTGCCGGCAGCATCATTTCACGCAACGCACGCCGCGTCACGATATCGACCGCACGACCATATTCCGGCTTGGCGGTGCCTTCGAGAATCCCGGGGATCTCTTTGAACTGACGGCGTACCTCCTGCACGATCGAGCTGGCCGCCTTGCCGACGGCGTCCATCAGAATTGAGCCGAAGAAGTAGGGAAGCAGCCCGCCAATGAGCAGGCCGATGACGACATTCGGCGTGCGCAGGCTAAAGACGATGTCGCCCTTGATTTCGAGGAAGTAGGAGGCAAAGAGCACGAGCGCTGCCAGACCGGCCGAGCCGATGGCGTACGCCTTCGTGACCGCCTTGGTTGTGTTGCCGACGGCGTCGAGCTCGTCGGTAACGTCGCGCACTTCCTCCGGCAGTTCAGCCATCTCGGCGATGCCGCCGGCATTGTCGGTGATCGGTCCGAACGAGTCGATCGCGACGATGATTCCGGTCATGGAAAGCATCGCCATGGCTGCCACGGCGATACCGTACAAACCGGTTTGTGCGTCGCCGCCCTCGGACGTGATGTTATACGCGACATAAATCGCAAGCGAGATGAGCAGAATCGGCAGCGCCGTGGAGCGCATTGAAACCCCGAGCCCGGCGATGATATTGGTGCCATGACCCGACTCGGAGGCGTCGGCGATCTGCTTCACCGGCCCGTACTTACTCGACGTGTAGTACTCCGTAATGACCACGAAGCCAATCGTCACGACGATGCCGACAAGCGCGGCGATGAAAATTTTGAGCGTCGCCGACATCCCGAAATCGAGTCCGAACATCGAGATCGTATCACCTGTGATCTTGCCGTTGCCGCCCATGATCCAGGAGGTGAGGGGCAAGAACGCGATCGCCGCGAGCACCACTGAAGCGATCAGGCCCTTGTAGAGCGCGCGCATGATCGATCCGCTGGAGTCCAGACGGACGAAGAGCGTCCCGATAATGGATGCAATGATCGACGCGGCGCCGAGTACCAACGGAAAGACGACGGCGATCTCGCTGTTGAACACCAGATTGCCGAGCAGCATCGCGGCGACCGAGGTGACGGCGTACGTTTCGAAGAGGTCCGCCGCCATGCCGGCGCAGTCACCGACGTTGTCACCGACGTTATCGGCGATAACACCAGGGTTGCGAGGATCATCCTCAGGAATGCCGGCTTCTACTTTCCCGACGAGGTCAGTGCCGACGTCGGCCGCTTTGGTGTAGATACCGCCGCCGATGCGTGCGAAGACGGAAATCAGACTGCCGCCGAACCCGAGGCCAACCAGTGGGGCGACGTCGCGCACGATAGCGTAGAAGATGGAAACCGAGAGGAGACCGAGGCCAACCACGAAGAAGCCGGTGACGCTGCCGCCGCGGAAGGCGACACTGAGCGCCGGGCCAACGCCTGTTCGCGCCGCTTCGGCTGTGCGGATATTCGAGCGTACCGCGACGCTCATGCCGACGAAGCCGGCCGTTGCCGATGCGGTGGCCCCAATAAGGAAGCCGATTGCCGTGCTCACGTCGAGTGCCACGGCAAGAATAATGGCGACGATGATCGCGACGATCGCGACCAACTGGTACTGCCGGCGCATATAAGCGCTCGCGCCCTCTTGAATAGCGGACGCGATCTCTTTCATACGCTCGTTGCCATCGCTCAGCGCCAGCACCCAGCGTACAAGGATCAACCCGTACACCAGCGCGAGGGCACCGGCGATAATCGCCAGCGTCAGCGCGACCGTTACCGTGCTCGAATCGGACACAGAACCTCCACTCTCCCGTCGAACAGCAACCGCGAGCGACGGACGCTCGACCGGTCGTCATGTGCGAGCACAAGCCCGCCGCCAAAGTGCATACACACAAAGATGCGCGGAACCCCGTTCCACCATTCCGTGCTCCGCGCTACCTATTCTGTTCTCGTTCGGCCGGCATCGCCGGTTGAGCCGAACAACCTACGATTTCAAGCCGATTGCCGCCCGTCCAGCGACGTATGCGATGATCCGACGCCCAAGGGCAGGCTAGTAGTTGCCATAGATCGCGATCATCACCAACATCACCGACAGCGCGACAGCCATCCCAAATCCGAACACGGCAAGTAACAGGCTATGATCGAATTTCAGATGCATATAGTAGCCGACGACGATGACGAATTTACAGACCATGAAAATCAAGAGCGCGAGCGTGATAATGGTCTCGTTAATGTGAATGTAGTACGTCGCCGTCTCGACGATCGTGAAGATACCAAGAATCACAGCGAGCTTCAGGTAGAGTGCTGGTCCAGGAAGCTCATGCGCGTGATGAGAAACCGGTTGTGAGCTCATTCGGTCATTCCCTTCCTCAATCGGTTCCAATCGGCCCGCCCCGCCGATCGCCGGCGAAGCGGGCCGAGGCCATGAGCTACGGCTTGTACGGGATCAGGTAGACCACCGCGAAGATGATAATCCAGACGATGTCGACGAAGTGCCAGTAAAGCGCCACGATCTCCGGCATTTCAGCGCGACTCGCCGGGATCTTCCCGCGCTTCGACATCCACGCCAGCGATAGCAGCCAGATCACTCCGATGCCGACGTGCGTTCCATGGAAGCCGGTAAGCACGAAGAACGTCGTGCCGAACAGGCTGCTATGGAGTGTCAGCCCTTCATGATAGAAGGTTGTGAACTCGTAGTACTGGCCCCCAAGAAAGAGCAGACCGAGCGCCGCCGTGGCAAGAAGCCAGATGCGAAACGCACGTTCGTTTCCGCGCTGGAGATACGTCAGCGCAAGGACGATCGCCAGACTGCTCAGGAGGAGAACGGCGGCACTGATCGAGGTATAGGGAATATCCCAAATATCCTGCGGTCGTGGCCCACCGGCCGCCTTCCCGCGATAGACCATGAAGGTCATGATCAGCGAGCCGAAAAACATACAGTCGGATCCGAGGAACGCCCACATCAGCAACTTATTGTGGGAGATCCCCGTCGTAGTCGCATGCGCCTCTTCGATGTGCGCAGTCTGTGATGCTTGACTCAAGTCGCTCATCCCTTTCCTGCTATGCCGCGCACACCTCAGTGATTCGGCTCAAACGACCAGCCAAAGAGTCCGAAGGCCAATACGAGGATTCCGGCGCCGAAGATATACCACGAGACAGCCATCCCGTCCCCGTGCATCACCATACCGGCGCCCATGCCGAGAAGCCCGCCCGCAGCGATCAACGGGAAATAGGACGGCGGTGGAAGATGGATATGGCGCTCATCCTCGACGGTCGGGTTGAGATTAGTCTTTTGATCTGCGGTCTGCTCGTTCGAGCCGTACTTCATCTCCCAGAACTCATCGCGCGATGTCACCGTTGGCACGACCGCGAAGTTGTACGCAGGCGGCGGCGATGGGATGGACCATTCGAGCGTGCGACCGTCCCAGGGATCTGCCGGCGCGATTTCGCCGGAGCGCAATGAATGGATGAAGTTGTATGCGAAGAGAAGCATGCTCAGCCCAAGGAAGTACGCGCCGATCGACTCTTCCATGTTCCAGAAGTTCCAGCCCATGCCGTCTGGATACGTATAGATACGCCGTGGCATGCCGTCGATGCCAAGGAAGTGCATCGGGAAGAACGTCATGTTGAAGGCAATCAACACCGTCCAGAAGTGGATTTTGCCCAGCTTGTCGTTCATCATGCGCCCGAACATCTTGGGGTACCAGTAGTAGATTCCGCCGAGGATCGCCATCAGCGAGCCACCGAACAGAACGTAGTGGAAGTGGGCGACGACGAAGTAGCTGTCCGTCTGCCAGTAATCGACCGGAACAGACGCATGCATCACACCGCTGATCCCGCCGATGGTGAACATGCCGACGAATCCGGCGGCGAATAAGAGCGGTGTCTTGATGACGATTGACCCGCCCCATAATGTACCGAGCCAGTTGAAAATCTTCACGCCGGTTGGGATCGCGATCAGCATCGTCGTCGTCGCGAACACCGAGTTTGCAACCGGTCCGAGACCGACCGCGAACATATGGTGTGCCCAGACGCCGAACGACAGGAAGCCGATTGCGATACCGGAGTAGACGACGAACGGGTAGCCGAAGAGCGGCTTTCGGGAGAACGTCGGCAGAATCTCCGAGATCATTCCGAACGGCGGTAGAACCATGATATAGACTTCCGGGTGTCCGAAAATCCAGAACAGGTGCTGCCAGAGAACGACCGAAGCGCCGGCGTTCGGCTCAAAGAAGAGCGTGCCGAAATAGCGATCGAACGTCAGCTCGACAAGTCCAATCGTCAATGACGGAATTGCGAGCATCAAGAGGACGGCGGTGACGAGCGACATCCAGGTGAAGACAGGCATCCGCATCATACGCATGCCCGGCGCTCGCATATTGATGATCGTCACGAAGAAGTTCAGGGCAGATGCGACCGATGCAATTCCCAGGATCTGGAGGCCGAAAATCCAGAAGTCGACGTTAATCCCTGGTGAATACGTCAGGGTCGTCAGGTTCGCGTAGCCGAACCAACCGGCGTTCGGAGCCGCGCCGAACAGGAAGCTGCTCAGGATAAGCAACCCACCAAAGAGGAACGCCCAGTAGCTAAAGGCGTTCAGGCGCGGGAACGCGACATCGCGCGCGCCAATCTGAAGTGGGATGAGGAAATTGAAGAACGCCGCGTTGAGCGGCATGACCGCGAGGAAGATCATGATCGTGCCGTGCATCGTGAACACTTCATTGTAGGTCGCCGGACCAAGGAATGTGTTATCCGGCACGATGAGCTGGGTACGGATCATCATGGCAAGAATGCCACCGATGAGGAAGAAGAACAATGACGTAAAAAGATAGAGGATGCCGATCTTCTTGTGATCGACGGTTGTGATCCACTCCCAGATTATGGAGCGCCGGTACTGCGCTCCCTGTTGCGTCGTCGTTACCTGTGCCATTACTGGGCCCCCATCCCGCCGCACAAAACCCTGAAACCGATGGCCTGATTACGCTGACTACACATCATCATTTCAGGCTCTCCAAGAACGCGGCCACTTGATTCGCTTGCTCCTGGGTGAGCCCAAGGTTCGGCATCAACGTGCCCGGCTTGACGGCCTGCGGGTTGTGGACCCACTTCGCGAGGTTTTCCTGGGTCAATGGCAAGACTTCACCAGCGATCGCGGTGCGGCTCCCAACGTGAGTCAGGTTCGGGCCGACATCGCCGAGCGCCTTCACCCCGTTCACTTCCATGCCGCTAATCGTGTGGCAGCCAACGCAACCAGCCGTGAAGAAGACTTGCTGACCCTTCATCGCCAGATCGTTGCTGCTCGGTATCGCTACCGCCGGAGCCTTGTTGTGCGCGAGCCAGGCGTCGTAATCAGCTTGCGATTGCACGACGACCGTAAACGCCATGTTGGCGTGTTGTTCGCCGCAGAACTCAGCGCATTGCCCGCGGAACGTGCCAAGCTCATTCGCGGTGAACCAAAGGTGATTGTGCTGGTTCGGAACGACATCCTGCTTGCCGGCCAGCTTGGGGATCCAGAAACTGTGGATGACGTCGTCGCTGCGAAGCTCGACGTAGACCGGAACACCAATCGGGACATGCATTTCGTCCGCGTCAACGACCTGCTCGCCGGGGTAATCGAATTCCCACCACCATTGATGCCCGACGACCTGGACGGTGATCCCGGTGTCCGGCTTCTTGGCGAAATCGGTCACAGTGGCGATCGTCGGCACTGTGATGACCGCGAGAACCAGAGCAGGGATGATTGTCCAGGTAATTTCGAGTTTCGTGTTGCCGTGTGTCGGATACGGTTCGGGTGAACCGGGCTTGCGCCGAAACTTGATCACCGAATAGAGCAACACGCCTTGAACGATGGCGAACACGACAACAGACATCCAAAAGATCGGAACGAAGAGGTTCCAGATCGTTTGCATGTTACTTCCAGCCGGATGATTCACCGACTGTGGGCCGCCGCCAAAGAACGAACACCCTCCGAGGATTACAACGAGTAACGCGACGCACGCCCCCGTCACGGCGCGTTTTAGCCAGCCACTCCCTCTCGCCATGATCCTCCCTGCTCACCTCGTGCCACGGAAAGGGAACCCCCTCGCCCCGTTCCAGGCCGCTCCAAAATTTCGCGGGGCATGCTCGTATGCATGCCGGGGCTGTCACCCATCCTTTATACCATCGTTCGCTTCCGTGGCAATCCTCAAGGCCGATGATTCCTGTCAGGACTTTCCCGGTATTCGCTTCGGGTTCGTTGGGCTGCGTCGATGTCGCGATGTTGGCAGATACCGTGCCAGCCTTTCACCGGTCGGCATTCTCGCATATTATAGAGGAGTCCTATGCGGAGCGGGCGGGCGGCATTCGTCGAGTCGCAGCATCAAGCGCGGGTGCCAGGTGGTCCGTCCTCCGAGCCAGAGCGGAAGGAGCCAACTATGTCGGTCGATCCGACAGGAACCATCGAGGGCCTACTGGTCGAGTCGCGCCGTTATCCGCCGAACCCGGAGTTCGCGGCCAGCGCCAATGTCAACGATCCTGAGATCTATCAACGCGCGAGCGATGATCCGGAAGGTTTCTGGGCGTCCGTCGCCGCAGAACTCGACTGGGATCAGAAGTGGGACACCGTCCTTGAGTGGGATCCGCCCAAGGTCTCGTGGTTCAACGGCGGGAAGCTGAACGTCTCGTACAACTGCGTCGATCGACACGTCAAGACCTGGCGCAAGACGAAAGCGGCGATTATTTGGGAAGGTGAGGCCGGCGAAGAACGGATCCTGACCTACCAGGAACTCTATCGCGAGGTCAATCGCACCGCGCTCATGCTCAAGTCGCTTGGCGTCGCCAAAGGCGATCGTGTCGCAGTTTACCTGCCGATGATTCCCGAATTGGCGATCATCCTGCTGGCCTGCGCCCGTATCGGTGCGCCCCATTCGGTCGTTTTCGGCGGCTTCAGCCCGGATTCGCTTTCTGACCGGATCAACGACTGCGGCGCTAAAGTCCTCGTAACCGCGGACGGTGGATTCCGGCGCGGTGCCGTCGTGGCGCTGAAGGAGAACGCGGACAAGGCACTCGAAGACACGCCCACGATCGAGCACGTGGTCGTTGTCCAACGTGTTGGCGCGGAAAAGCATCCGGTTGAGATGAAGAAGGGACGCGACATCTGGTGGCACGATGCGATGGCCGCCGTGTCGGGCAACTATTGCGCTCCTGAATCGCTCGATGCCGAACATCCTCTATATATTCTTTATACCTCGGGCACGACCGGCAAGCCGAAGGGCGTCCTGCACACCACCGGTGGGTATCTTGTCGGCGCCTATGCCACCAGTAAATGGGTGCTCGACCTCAAAGACGACGACATCTACTGGTGTACGGCCGACATCGGCTGGGTGACCGGGCACAGCTATATCGTGTATGGACCGTTGGCGAACGGCGCCACCTCGGTGATGTTCGAAGGGACGCCCGACTATCCTGATCGCGATCGCTTCTGGGATATCATCGAGCGCCGCGCGATCACGGTCCTGTACACCGCGCCGACTGCGATTCGTGCCTGCATGCGCTGGGGCACCGAACATGTCGAGAAGCATGATCTGTCTAGCCTGCGCTTGCTCGGTACGGTCGGTGAGCCGATCAACCCGGAAGCCTGGATCTGGTACAACGACCATATTGGCCATGGCAAATGCCCGATCGTCGATACCTGGTGGCAGACCGAAACCGGCGCCATCATGATCTCCGGCCTTCCCGGACTCACGACCATGAAGCCTGGTTCGGCGACGGTTCCGCTGCCGGGAATCGTGCCCGATATCGTCGATGAGCAGGGTAACTCGGTACCCGATGGACAGGGTGGTTACCTGGTAATGCGCCGGCCGTGGCCGTCGATGTTCCGCACGATCTGGGGCGACTGGGATCGCTACGTCTCGACATATTTTTCGAAGTATGGCCCGAACGTGTATGTGACCGGTGACGGCGCGAAGCGCGATGACGAAGGCTATATCTGGCTCATGGGTCGCGTCGACGACGTGCTGAACGTAGCCGGTCATCGACTCGGGACAATGGAGATCGAGAGCGCGCTCGTCAGCCATCCGTCGGTGGCGGAAGCCGCGGTGATCGGTGTTTCAGACGAACTGAAGGGGCAGGCAGTCGCCGCGTTCGTGACACCGCGACTCGGCGTTGATGCCAACGATGCGCTGGTGAATGAGTTGCGGGCGCACGTCTCCGAGAAGATCGGCCCGATCGCACGACCGGATCGCATCTTCTTCACGGCCGAGCTGCCGAAGACGCGCAGCGCCAAGATCATGCGGCGCCTCTTGCGCGATGTGGCCGAGGGCCGGGTGATGGGCGACACCACGACGCTAACCGATCCGACGGTCCTGGAGGAGATCAAGAAGCAGTACGAGGACACCGGCGCCGCTGAGTAAGCGCCCGCACGGAGCCATTCGGAGGTTGAGCGGGACCGGCGGATCGACTGCCGGCCCCGTTTTGCGACCTATTCCGGGGCTTCGAACCAGGTCGGTGAGCCGACGGTGGTGATGCTGGCATGCGTCATCGAATGGCCCTTGGCGGCACCATGCCAGTGGCGCTCGCCGGGCGCGGCGTAAACGATATCGCCCGGTTCGACCTCGAATGAATCGTCGGCCGTGCCGACCCGCCCCTTGCCGTCGAGAATGACCAGCACCTGCTCGCCGGGGTGGACGTGCCAGTGCGTGAGCGCTCCGTCGTCGAAGTGGACGATCGAGACGCCCATCCCGCCTTCACCGACCCTCCGGTGCGCGCGTTCGAGCGTGACATGGCCGGTAAACGTTGAACCTTCTTCGGCTGGCGCCTGGCCCTTCCGAATCACCTGCATCGGTTTCCCCTTTCGAACGACGACGTTCGACACTACAACATTACGTCTCCGCCATTCGGCCCGAGTGTCTGGCCGACATAATACGTGGACGCGTTGGACGCGAGGAAGAGCGCGGTCGGCGCGACCTCCTCCGGCAATCCCTCCCTCAAAATCGGTAACTGGCCGACACGGTCTTTTTGCGGTGCGCCGGGTGTTTTCGGCACGATCCCGGTGTCGATTGGACCCGGAGCGATGCAGTTCACAAGCACCCCGCGATCCGCGACTTCGCGCGACAGCGCCTTCGTGAAGCCGATGATCCCCGCTTTCGCGGCCGTATAGTGCGCGAACCATTCGCGACCGATCTGGCCCAGTTGCGACGAAATGTTGATGATTCGACCGTCGCGCCGCTCGAGCATGCCGGGCAACACCATGCGCGTGACGAGAAACGTACCGCGCAGGTGAGTCGCGATCATGTCGTCCCAAGTCGAAATCTCCATCGCTTCGACCGGCGCCAGCGTCACGAAGCCGGCGTTGTTGACGAGGATATCGATCCGCCCGAATTCCTGCTCGACCGTTTGGACCATCGTGCGCACCGGCTCCTCTTGCGACACATCCGCCTGGATCACCAGCGCGCGACGCCCGAGCGCCTCGATCTGGCGTGCCACGTCGGCGGCACCTTCGGCGTTCGAGCGGTAATTGACGGCCACATCGGCGCCTTCGGCGGCATACGCGTGCGCGATTGCTCGTCCGATACCGTGACTCGAGCCGGTGATTAACGCCGTGCGGCCCTCAAGTACGCCCATGCTCTCCTCATTTCGCATCGTTGGAGCGCCGTTCGATGAACGGCATCAGCGGGTCGGCGTCGTTCAAAACTCTGTCCGCGTGCTCAGTATGATAGATCACACGGAAGCGGCGGAATGTCAACCAGAAGACCACCGAGCAATGTCTCTGACCTCGCCATCAACGTGTTCAGGAACGGCTGCGATCGAGACGGCTCGCGGCTGGCCGAAAGACGATCGAGCGGCTGAAACCGCGCGGTCGGCGACACACAACGAAAAACCTCGATCCAATCGATCGAGGCGTATCAGAATGCCTGGCTTGTGGGTGCCGAGGGCCGGAATCGAACCGGCGACACCGTGATTTTCAGTCACGTGCTC
>JAICWZ010000426.1 GCA_025966355.1 Thermomicrobiaceae bacterium | reverse complement strand
GCCGTGCGCTCTCTCGCCTCGCCCGCCTCAATTTCGATCGTGGCGAAACCGATCGCGCGCGCGAACTGCTCAATCGCCAGCTTGAATCGGGCCGTGAAGATTCGGACACACTGGAAGATGTCGAGACGGCGATTCTGCTCGGCGATCTGGCGCGCACCGAGGACGATCCGATCGGCGCTCAGGAGTTCTACCAGCGTGCCGCACGGAGCGCGAAGCGGGTCGGCCATTTTGCCGGGGTCGTCGATGCGCTGCTCAGGCAGGTCGTCATCCTGCGTGAGCTTGGCGAGCTTGACGACGCGATTCTGGTCCTGCAACAGGCGCAGGAAGCGGCCGACCGTACCGTCGATCTCCGTTCACAGGCCGAAATTGCCATCCAGACGGGCGCGATCCTGTCGGAGCAGCATCTCTACCAGCAGGCGCGCACGCAGCTCATGACGGCGCTGGAACGCTCGCGTGCGATGCCCGATATCGCCATCGAGAGCCGCTGCTTGACCGGCCTGGCCCGCGTCGAGCAGCGTTCCGGTCGCTCATACGACGCCGCCGGTCATTTCGAAGAACTGGCGGAGCTCGAACTGCGACTCGGCAATCGCTCAGCGTCGGTGCAGGCGCGCATCGAATCGGCCGGTATCTTCCTTTCGCATCGCGATCCAAACCGCGCCCTCTCGACGTTGCAGCAGGCGCAGCCGCTGGCCGACAGCCTCGAAGACCCGGCGGTGCATCAGCAAGTTCTCGGCTCGCTCGGTCTGGTTTACGGCGCGCTCAACCGGCGCAACGATGCCGTCGAAACGCTCATGTCGGCGGTGCAGCAGGCGCGACGGGCCGGCGATACCGAACAGGAAGCGCGCTGGCTGCTTGGCATCGGTGACGTCTTGCTTGATTTCAACGAACTCGACGACGCGCTCGCCATCGCCAATCACAGCCTCGAAATCGCCCAAGAGCGCGGCATCGAACGATTGCAGGCCCAGTCGATGGCCCTGATCGGCTCGATCTCGCTGGCGCGCGGATTGTACCGTGACGCTGAGGATCAGGTGGCACAGGCGCTGGCGCTCGCCCACCGTCAGGGAAGCGCCCAGGATCAACTCGGCTACCTGCAACTGCTGGCGCAAATCGGCCAGCAAGCGGGCCAGCCGCAGGCGGCGGTGCGCTATTTACGACAGGCGCTGGATGTGGCCACGCTCTACGCCGGTCCCGAAGCCCGTGTGCGCCTCCACGGCCAGCTGGCGCGCCTGCACGCGACACAGAACCAGCTCGAACCAGCGGCCGAGCATTATGCGTCCGCGATTTCGGCGGCCGAGGAAGCCGAACAGCCGGGCCTGGCTGCTCGCGCGTTGCGTGGCCTGGCGGCGACGCAGGATGCGATGGGCAACACAATCGCCGCGCTTGAGTCGTACAGCAAGGCGCTCGATGTTGCCGATCAGACGGGCGATCTGCGTACCGTCGCGACGCTGCGCTACAACATCGGTGCCATTCTCTACGAGAACAACGAGACCGAAGGCGCGCGCCAGCAGCTCAGCCGAGCACTGGAAGCCGCTATGTCCGTCAGCGATTATCAAACCGCCGACGCCGCGCGCGAACTCCTGCGCTACATCGCCCCGGCGCCCTCGAACGACAACCGCAACTGGTCGGAAGATCTTCTCCTCAACGAATTCGCGGTCGACAACGACCCGAATCGCTGGCGCGAATCCCCGCGACCCTAGTGTCCGTACACTTTGTACAAACGGTAGCCTCTCCCTCCCTAGACGTACGTACACTCATGTGCTAGACTGATCCGTGCCAGGCGGTCAACAGTACGGACCCCCTTCAATCTGAAGGCGTATCGTACCGTTTCGGCAGCTTCTTCGTGCTGCCGCGGGGATCCCTTTGCCCGTTTTTTGGCGCAACGGCACAGTCGCACACCAGAAGACGGAGCGCCAATGCCTCGACTTGAGACATCGTCGGTGGAACTTGTCGTTCGGGCCGGCCACTTTGCCGAAGGGACCGCGTTTCTCTCGCTCGACCCCTTCGATGACCTGGGGGCACCGGATGCCCAGCACGTCTATATCTGCCTCGAAGCGACCGATGATTCGCCGCTGGCTGGCGGCATCGCCGATGAAGTCGTGCAGCGGCTGCGGGCGGCCATCGCGGACGGCAATGAACGCGACGCCGCGCCGTTGCTCCTCGATGCGGTCGAAGACGTCAATCACTGGCTAGCGCGTGCCAACGCCATTCGCACCGCCGATCGACGCGTGACCTTTGGTCTCACCTGTGTGCTTGCGCGCGCCGACGATATCTACATTGTCCAGGTCGCGCCGAGCCAGGTACTGATCGCCCAGGAAGGCGAACTCTATGCCTTCCCTGAACTGGAAGATTGGCGCTGGCATCGCGATTTTGACGAGTCCCCGCTCGGGTTGCACGAGACTTGCCAGGCGGAGATTTACCACACCCGCGTCGAAGCACACGACACGATCGTGCTCTGTACCACGTCGCTGGCGCGCGTGTTGCACCGCGAATCGCAGGACGTTTTCGTGCAGGGCGAGGCCGATGATATTCTTGCGTACTTCGACCAGATCTCGCGCGATTACGGCGTGGAAGACGCGCATGCCGCCGCCATCGTCGTTCCGCGCCACCATCGCCCGCGCCGCACACGCGACAACGGTGACGTCGTCAAACGTCTCAGCAACTGGTGCTACCACCTGT
>JAICWZ010000221.1 GCA_025966355.1 Thermomicrobiaceae bacterium | reverse complement strand
GGCGAAGAAGAGCGGACCGTCGTCTGGTGAAGCGCAGGAAGTGATTCTCATCGAAGCGGGGAACGTCACGATCGCGTCCGACGGACACTTGACGGTGATTCGCGCTGTTGCGAAGCCGGAGGATGCGAAGGCGGAGGCGATTCCGGCGGGAGCGTCCTTGACGCTCAACCCCGGTGATCAACTGGTGATCCCGTCGCAGACAAGCATCTCCTTCCAGAGCGGCGCTCAGCCCGCGAAGTTCCTCGGGGTGACGGTCTTCGCGGCGCAGCCGGGGAGCGGCAGCCAGGCCGGCGCACCGGGCAGCACCGCCTGGCCCGATCCGTTCGGGGACATTCCGCGTACGGTTCTCAGCAGCGGCGTCGTTGACTCGCTGCCGGCCGGTCAGGCGGTCGTTTCGGTCGAGCGCGTGAGCGTGCAGCCGGGCGCCGCCATGATGCGGCATACCTCGCCCGGCCCCGAACTGATTGGGGTGCAATCGGGCACATTCACGATCTTCGCGGCGCCGGAAATCGCGGCCAGCGGTGGTGGCGGCGCGCTCGACGCGCCGATCAACCTCACGACCGGGCAGGCGGCGGTGGTGCAAACCGGTGGTGTGAGTCACTGGCAGGGGAGCGGGAACAGCCCGACGGTCATCCTCTCGACCAAGATTCTCGACGCGAAACAGCCGCCGCTGGCGCTTGTTGGCGTTGCGCAGCTGGCCGCGCAGTTCGTGAACATCAGCGGCGACAACGACACGGCGGTTATCTCGATTACGGCCAGAAAGGGCGAGTTCACGTCAGAGCACCAGAATTTGGTCTACAATCTCCGAGATTCAATCATTCCGGAGATGCCGCAGCTGGCGCCGTATCACGTCTCGGTCGGTGGCGACGCGGCGGCCTTCATCGACTTCCGCGATTCGCTCTACGGCCGCTTCCCGCTGATCGTGGCGATCGTCATGGTGATGATTTTCTTCATCCTGATGATGTTCTTCCAGTCGGTCTTCCTGCCGATCAAGGCGATGTTCATGAACCTCGCCTCGATCCTGGCGACCTATGGCGTGCTGGTCGCGATCTTCCAGTACGGCTGGGGGTCGAGCCTGCTCGGGTTCTCGTCGCAGGGGCTCGTAAGCGCGATCACGCCGGCCGTGCTCTATGTCATTCTCTTTGGTCTTTCAACCGATTACGAAGTTTTCATGCTCTCGCGGGTCAAGGAGTATTACCGTGAGACGAACAACAATGAGGAAGCAGTCGCCTCGGGGTTGGAGCATACGGCCGGGGTCATCACGGCAGCCGGGCTGATTCTCGTCGGCACCTTCGGCTCGTTCGCGTCTGCCAACGTCGTGACGATCAAGGAGATTGGCCTCGGCCTGGCGATCGGCGTCTTCCTCGATTCGACGATCGTGCGCATCATCATGGTTCCGGCGACGATGCGGCTGATGGGCGCGACGAACTGGTGGATGCCGGCCTGGCTCAAGCGGATCGTACCGGAACTGAGCGAAGGCCCAGCGCATGTGCCGCCGAAGGCGCCGCTGCCCGAGCCCGTGCTGGCGATGGCCGGATCCGGCGCGGCTTCACCGGCTATTCGGTATATCGACGAGAATGGGGCGGCGCCGCCGCTGCCTCCACTGGAGGCGGAGCCGCCACGCCGCCGGCGCCTGCCGCTTACCGGCCGCCTCGTTCGGGTGCGCGGCACGTCTCGTGCTGAGATCGTCGATCTCTCCCCATCGCGGCCGCTCACGATCGGCCGTGACGACGGCAACGATGTGCAATTGCTCGATGGTCGTGTTTCTCGGCGGCATGGTCGCATCGAATATTCCGAGGGCCAGTATGTAATCGTCGATCTTCAGAGCGCCAACGGCATCATCGTCAATGGCCGGCGCATCGACCCTGATCCGGATCGACTGGCGCTGCATGATGGTGATGTTATCGAGATCGGGACGATGGGGGTGGTCGCGTTTCGGGTGGAGTTGAGCCGCTTGCCATGAGCCGATCTCGCCTCGCACCAGATACACACGGATAAGGTGAACATAATTGCAACGATCTGGTAGTCATGACGCGGTGATTTGTGGGATCATTATGGTCGAGTCAACAGAGATGGCGAAACCCGTAGATCGAAGGCTGATCGTGCGATCCATTTCCGTTCGATCCGCGGGCAGAGGCAGGGAAGAATAGATGCTGGACGGCCAGGGTTTTGACAGTCTTGTCGGGCGTTCCTTCAACGGTTTCCGTGTCACGCGCCTCATCGCGCGCGGCGGCATGGGTGTCGTCTTCGAAGGCGTCCAGGAATCCCTCGATCGCTCCGTTGCGATCAAGTTTCTTTACCCGCACCTGAGCGATGACGATCGCTTCCGCGAACGCTTCGAACGCGAGGCGCGAGCTGCCGCACGACTGAGCCATCCGAACATCGTGCGCATCCTCGATTACGGCGTCGACGGCGGGCTGTATTACATGATTCAGGATCTGATCGTTGGCGATAGCCTGCGTGATCGGCTGACCGAGCTACACAAGACCGGCGCCACGCTGCGCACCGATATGGTCGTCACCATCGTCGAGCAGGTTGGCCACGCTCTCGCCTACGCGCACGATCATGGCTACGTCCATCGCGATGTCAAGCCGGGCAATGTGCTCTTGACCAAGGATGGTCAGGCATATCTGACCGACTTCGGCGTTGTCAAACTGGCCGGCGCCAACGGGCTGACTGCGGCCGGCATGATTATCGGAACACCGGAATATATGGCGCCCGAGCAGAGCGCCGGGGCGACTGATATCGGTCCGGCTGCTGATCAGTATTCGCTGGCGGTCGTCACCTACGAGATGCTGGTCGGGCGCGTGCCGTTCCAGGCGCCGACACCGGCCGCCGTCATGCGCATGCACCTCACCGATCCGCCACCACCACCGAGTTCGGTCGTGCCCTGGTTCTCGCCGGAGATCGAAGCGGTTCTGATGCGGGCGCTTGCCAAGGAACCGTTCGATCGGTTCGAGACCGTCTCCGATTTTGTATCGGAGCTCCGATCCGGAATCGAACGCGCACGTCACGCGGCCGGCGGCACCATCAGCCGACCCGCGGTCGCGGCTGCCACCGTGTTCGATAACACCCCGTCCGGCGCCATGTCCGCCCCGGTTTCAGGAGGCGGCATCTCCAATACGCCACCGGGCATGATGGCAAACACCCCTTCGGGGATGCTCGCGGCGACCGGTGGTGATGGGAGCGGCGTGATCGCGCCAGGCGGAACGGTCGCCGGTGGATCAGGCGGTCGCAATATGGTGCCGATCCTGGTCGTGCTGGCGCTGGCGCTGCTGGCCGTGGTGGTCGGTCTTGGTGGCTTTATTCTGCTGAAGAACAACGGCTCAAGCGATGATCCAAAGACACCGACAGTGGCGAGCGTTGCTGGAGCCGGCACCTCGACGGCAGGGTCCAGCGCCGCGACCTCACCAACTGCCTCGGCCAGCGCGAGCTCCGTGGCCGCCGCGGCGACTCCAACCGCCGCCTCGACCGCAGAGGCGTCGCCGTCGGTGCCGTCTATTGCTTCGGAACCGGCGCCGCCGGGCGAAACGCTCGCCATTCTCTTCTCATCGCATCGCGGCGGCGTGCATGACTCCGAAATCTACATCATGAACCCGGATGGCACGAACGAGCGGAAGTTCACGTCGGCGCGCGGCCACTCCTGGGGGCCGCGTATCGCGCCGGATGGCAGCGAGTTCTTCTTCTCATCGGTGGCACCGGGCCAGCATACGATCCACGACGCCTCGGGTGGCAGCACAACCGGCTCCGGTAATCACGATGTCTACGTTGCCAATATCCAGGGAACCTCGATCGACACGATGCAGCCGGTCAACCTCAACAACATCACGGCAGGATTTACCTCGTGGGATAACGGCTGGGCCTATTCACCGGATAGTAAGCAGATCGCCTTCACCTCGGACCGCGATGGGAACTGGGAAATCTACACGATGGACACCAGCGGCGGCAACATCGTGCGTCTGACCGAAAATCCGGCCCAGGATGGCTGGCCGTGGTGGACCGCCGATGGCAAGCATATTCTCTTCACGTCCGATCGTGACGGCAGCTGGCAAATCTACATAATGAATCCTGACGGTTCGAATGTGCAGGAACTTACGCACATCCCCGATCGGACGAACCTCTATCCGGCTGTCTCTCCCGACGGCAAGAAGGTCGTCTTCTCGTCACAGGTGACCGCCACCAACGAGGGCGATATCTACATCATGAACATCGACGGCAGCGACTTGACGCGTCTGACGAACACGGCCGCGCTCAACAACATCCCGTCGTTCTGCCCGGATAGCGAGCATATCGTCTTTGAATCGGATCGCGCCGGCAACACTGACATCTACATGAT
>JAICWZ010000083.1 GCA_025966355.1 Thermomicrobiaceae bacterium | reverse complement strand
GTTCCTCGTCGCGCCCCGCTAATTCGATCGCGTCGAGGCTTCCAGCAACGCCTGCAGGCCATCAACGATGACCTGACGTTCTTCTTCGGAGAGACCATCGACCAGTCGGTTGAGATATTCCGGCTGAATCGGATGGAGCCCTTCGATCACCTGCAGGCCGCGCGGCGTGAGCAGGTTGAGCACGACGCGCCGGTCGCTCGGGTCGTCGGCGCGTGACGTCATCCCGCGCTGAACGAGCCGATCGAGAATGCCGGTCACGGTTGGCGTCGAGACGCGGAGCGCCTGCGCCAGCGTCGAGACGCGGGTCGGCCCCGAACTGTACAGAATATGCATGACTCGAAGCTGTTGTAACGTCAGTTGCGGCCATTTGGCGCTCAGTGATTCCATTCCCGGCTGCAATTCCACAATCATGCGACGGAGCAGATCGACCACTCCGTCGTTCCCGTTTTCGCTCGTTGTCTCCTCGCTCACGACCACCGCCATCTTCGCTCGAACCTCTCGCTTCCTCGTAACTCAGGTACCCCACTCTCGCTCGCCGGCCATTCGACGAACGTCCTGAGTGGCACCAACGGCACCTGAGCGGTTTCGCGTCGCTCCATAGACCGCGCTTCAATTATAGCCGCTTCGGAAACAATTGCACAATGCGTCATGGTCTACATTGAACGCTTCTTGGGGTTGTTTCACGGCAACTGGCAAGCGTGAGCCGGCCGATCCTGCTATCGTTGTAACGGAGCGCGCTCCATTTGCCGTGTGCGACGTTGTGGACGGTTACCGCGCGTCTTCCGATCGCCGCGGTTCGTTGTGCGCATCACGTTGGTTGAGCAACGAGCAGCGGTGTCGCGATCGTCCGCGTTATGAGGATAGGGAAGCATGCCCAATTACGAAAAGATCTCGGCCGAGCCACGCACGACGCTGGGGAAAGAGGTCAAGCGCCTGCGTCGACAGGGGATCGTGCCGGGTGTGATCTACGGTCCGGCGGTCGATGAGCCGCAGTCGATCAGCCTTGACGCGCGTGAATTTGATGGCCTCTATCAGCGCGCCGGTTCGACCCAACTCGTCGATGTCGCGGTCGGCAACGCGTCGCGCACCGTGTTCATTCGCAACGTGGAGCGCGATCCGATTAAGCGTACGCTCATTCATGCGGAACTCTATGCGCCGAACCTGAACAAGGTGACGGAAATCATCGTGGCGGTCGTGACGACCGGTGAGCCGTCTGATCGGGGCTTGGGCGTGCTGAATCACGGTCGCGCCGATGTGACGGTCCGTGGGCTGCCGGCCGCTATCCCGCAAAGTTTCGAGGTCGATCTTGCGCGTCTCGAGAATATCGACGATGCGATCCTCGTCTCGGACCTCGAGGTGCCGGAAGGCGTCGAGATGCTGACGCCAGGCGACGAGTTGATCGTGCGTCTCTCAGCCGCGCAGCGCGCGACCGAGGAAACACTGGAAGAGAAGGAAGAGGCCGAGGAAGAGGCCGAAGCAGCAGCCGAGATCGAAGACGGTCAAGCGTAAGGTTCGAACGCTCGGCTCAGACGCGCTCGCGCGAGCGGCCTGGAAATGGCAGCGATGCGCGACGCGCGGCGGCCGCGCCGAGGAGCAACAGGCCGGCCACGCTGGCGGCGCCGAGTCCAAGGCGTCCGCCGCGCCGCTGCCGGCCCGCCAGCGCCACGTCGGGAGAGAGCGACCAGGCATTGGTCGAACGTACGACGATGCGGCGCACCAACGGCGACGCGACATCAATTTCGATCTCCTGCACCGTCATGCCATTGGCGCCCGACGTGGGCAGGAGATCGGCGTTCGGCTGTGCCGGGCGTATCGCCTGACGCGTCAGCCTGAGCAGATCCGGCATCAGATCGACCAGCGCATCGGCAACTGGCGAGCGGAGCCAACCGCGCGTCGCACGCGGACGGGTCGCCAGCATTCGGCGGCTTGGCTCGATCTCGACTTGCGTTGGAATCGCCGGAAGCTGCTTACCCATGCCGTTCTCCGTCCGTCTATCGTGCCCTGCTCCGCCCGCCGTTGCTGGTACATTGCATCAACCATCGACCATCAACGGGTGACGAGCATCAATCGCCGATCTCGGTCTGTTCGCCGCCGGTCGTTACGTCGTCCGCCTGCTCCCGCTTGGCCAGGCGGGCCGCTTCTTCGGTGGCCTGTCGCTCGGCCCACTCGACTTTGGCGGCCGCCCGCGCTTCGTCGCCACCAAGATACTTGTCGATCAGCTCCTTGAAGCCGAAGACGACATCGACGCGTACATCGGATGACGCGTATTTCTGGACGAGTCCTTCATAACGCGTCCAGTACCAGTCTTCGCCGCCGCCCGCTTCAATTTCCCAATCTGGGCGGATCTGCACGATCAATTGTCGTTCGGGATCGTAATAATCAAAGATAAACTCGACGTCGCGCGGCGTTTTGCAGACCGGGCAGCGCGTGCGGTGCATCGTGCCGAGCAGGATACCAAGTCGTGCATCGGGATGGGTGCCGACATTGACCTGCCGGGCGACCGGCACATCCCATTTCGCTTTGCAGCCGACGCACATCATTTGCACTTCGGTGTACTCAGTCTCGAGCATGCCTCTCCTCCGAAAAACCACAGGCACTCACATGGCCCCGCCACCAGCAACAGCCATGACCATGGACTCCAAGTATAGTGCACGAACGGTGTGAGGCGCGGAGGAGCCGCCGTTGATGGAACGCCCGGACGCTCGCACAAAGACACCCCTCTCCCAGAATGGGGAGAGGGGCCGGGAGTGAGGGCGGTTCTGGTCTACCCGAACCAGTCGCTCGGTTCGGAGGCGGGGATGAATGGGTCAGCGATCACCAGCGACGTGGCGACGCTGAGAATTGGGGTAGCGCGCTCGCGCAGCGAATCGACCGCGGCATCTTCGGTGCCGCCTGTGCCGACGATCACGCGATGCGTAGCGTCATCGCCATCAATACCGGGCAACAGCGGCACCACCCCAAGGGCGATCCACTGCCCGGCCGATGGCTGGGTCGTGTAATAGTCGATTGCCCGTCCGGCATGGACGATCGTTCCGCGCGACGCGACGACATCGCCACTCTTACGAACATCGACGCGATGAATCCACTCCTGGTTCTTCGATCTTCGGGAAGCCCGGTGGTTCACGATCCCTCTCAATTCTCCCGCTGGCCTTTCCACAGATGGATCGCACGCAGTCGTTTGTCGCGATCGACAGGCTCGGCGACGCAGTCTCGAAAGCTGACAGTTGTCCGCTGATGTCCGGTCAATCTGCTTTCGATTTCGCAATTTCCGTGCCTGAAGGTCACGGGCCAGCCGGTGCGCGCAGAGACGAATTGACGCGCCCGGCTTGACGGTTCACACGATGCGGCGATGATGACCGCACGGCAAGCGGCTGGCATACTAGAACAGTGCCTCGATCAACGACGATCCGGCCGTTCCATCACCATCGCACCAGCCCAGCGTACGCGCATCTCCTCGGGCAGTGTCGCCCTTATGACTCATCGAGCAGCGCGGCTCCCAGTCAGCAGAATGAAAAGGGCCGCCGCGATGTGACGGCGCTGGCAGTACATCGACGCGCGAGATCGACTTGCGCGTGTCACGGGCAGAAAGGGAATCAGATGGCAGAAATGACCGGAGGGCAGGCGCTGGTCCAATCCCTCAAGCGCAACGGCCTCGACGTGATCTTTGGCTTGCCGGGTGTCCAGCTTGACTGGATTTTTGACGCGCTCTATGACGTCAAAGACTCGCTTCCCGTCTATCACACGCGCAACGAGCAGCCGACCTCTTTCATGGCTGACGGCTATGCCCGCACGACCGGCAAGGTCGGCGGTTGCCTCGTCGTACCGGGGCCGGGTGTGATGAACGCGCTGGCCGGACTTTCGACCGCCTATGCCGTTTCATCGCCGGTCCTCTGTATCGCCGGACAGATCGAATCGTCGCAGATTAATGCCGGCCGGGGCATGTTGCACGAGGTTCCGAATCAACTGCAGATGATGGCCTCGGCGACGAAGTGGGCCGGTTGCGCCATGACGCCGGCCGAAGTCCCGGCGCTGGTGCAAGAAGCCTTTCGCCAGTTGCGCTCCGGTCGGCCGCGCCCGGTCGAGATCGAAGTGCCGCCGGACGTCTTGCAAACGACGGCCGATGTGACCTTGCTCGATCCGGCGCCGGTCAATCGTGCGACACCCGACCCCGACCTGATCGCCAAAGTCGCCAAGGCGCTCGGTGAGGCCGAGCGCCCGCTCATCTACGCCGGCGGCGGCGTTATCGCCGCGGGTGCCTGGGAACCGCTGCGCGAGCTGGCCGAAATGTTGCAAGCCCCGGTGATGATGACGCCTGAAGGCAAGGGCGCGATCTCGGATCGGAACTACCTGGCGCAAAACGTCGTCGGCGGGCGGCAACTGATGCCGAAGTCCGACGTCATCCTCGCCGTCGGCACGCGCTTCCTGCAACCCGCCACCTCGCCCTGGGGACCGACCGACAAGCAGACGGTCATTCAGATCGACATCGACGCCGAGGAGATCGGCCGCAATCGCAAGCCGGACATCGGCGTGCTGGCCGATGCCGATCTCGCCCTGCGCGCGCTCGTCGATCAGGTCGGGAAGCACAATCGCACGCGTGCATCGCGCGAAGAGGAACTGCGGGCGATCCAGGAGCGCGCGGCGGACATTCTCTTCGAGGTGCAACCGCAAGCGTCGTTCGGAACCGCGATTCGTGAAGAGTTGGCCGATGACGACATCGTTGTCAGCGGCATGACGCAGGTCGGCTACTGGAGCCACATGGGCTTCCCGGTCTACGAGCCACGCAGCTTCATCGGGGCCGGTTATCAGGGAACGCTCGGCTTCGAGTTCGCGACCGCGCTCGGCGCCCAGGTCGGCAATCCGGACAAGCGCGTGGTTGCGGTCGTCGGCGACGGCGGCTTTCTCTACAACGTCTCGGAGCTTTCGACGGCGATGCGGCATAACATCAATGCCATCATGATCGTCTTCAACGATGGCGCGTATGGCAACGTGCGACGCATGCAGCGCGAACGCTTCAGCGGCCGCGTCATCAACTCCGACCTGCTCAACCCGGACTTCATGAAGCTGGCCGATGCGTTCGGCGTCGAGGGGCGTCAGGCCCACGGGCCGGACGGCCTGCGCGAGGCGCTCCGCGGTGCGATGAAGGAGAATCACCCGACGCTGATCGAGGTGCCGGTCGGCGAGATGCCCTCGACCTGGGGCATTCTGCGCGGGAACTAGGAGGTTTTCTCGCGCAGAGGCGCAGAGACGCAGAGAAATTCATGTATTATTTTCTGCGCTCTTCGCGTCTCTGCGCGAGTAATTCGCTCCTATTCCGGTGGATCATCCCACTCAAAGATATCGCCCCAGGCCACTTTGCGTGCGCGGCTGTAGCGCGCGCCCTCACGTTTCGAGACGACCACCGTCTGCGCGCCGGTTTTCGTGCAGAGTTGCAGGTATATGTGCCCCTTGCGAACCTGTGGGTGACGCACGACACGCGAATAAGTGCGCTCCAACGGAGCGCGCGCCAGCACCACGTAGGAGAACTTCTCGTCCTCGTAATTTAGCTCGGCATCCTTGGCCAGCCGGTGTGTCCGGCTGCGCGGCAACCGCACCGAAAAGTGCGTCCAATCGTGATCCGGCACGCGGCCGGGCGGATCGTGCGGGCAGGGCGCCAATTCGAAGCCGCCAAGCGCAATAACTTGATCGCGCAGTCGCTCGACGCGCCGAAAGCCATCCGGCGTACCCGGCTCGATCACGACCAGCGCGTCAGTGGTTGCAGTCCAGACGCGCTCGATCAATTGCCCGATGGATTCCGGCTCGATCTCGCCGAGCACGTAGGCGAGCAGCGAGAGGTCGAACGAGCCGTTGAGTTCCGCCTGTACGAGATCCGACTGCCGCCAACTGGCCGAGTGAAGCGCCGGATGCGTCGTCGTCGTGCAGAGTGCTCGTCCGGCGGCGATCATCCGTGGTTCAGCGTCGAGCGCTACCATCCGCTCAATGCCCGGCCAGAGCGTCGAGGCGGCCCACATGCCCGAACCAAGCCCGGCGCCGAGATCGAGCAGGCTCCGCGGCTGCCAGTCCGGCCGCACCTCACGCAGCGCGCTCAAAGCCGCGAACGTCGCCGCATAGGTCGCGGGGACACGGTAGGCGGCATAGGCCGCGATATCGGCCTGCGATTGCAGCAGCGGATCCGCGTCAGTCGCACCCGCTCGATAACGATCGGAGAGCGCACGCGTGGCGCGTGCGAGCTCGGCATCGGAGATTCCGTCGCGCTGAGTTTCGAGCGCGCGACGCAAATGGAGCGGCAGTTCGACCAGCAATCGCCGCTACGACTCTTTGAGCGCGTTCGGATTGTCGACCTTTTGGCGGAATCGTGCGGTCATTTCAGCGGTCGTTTCGGCTTCGGCGCGGTCGCGCGCGGCGCGACCCTCGTCGATCCGCTGGCGCACCTGCACCTTGAATTCGCTCCCGCTTTGCGGGGTGAGCAGGGCAGTGATCAGCGCGCCGATCAGGGCACCGACGAGCGCGCCGAGAAGAAAGTTCAGCAGACTCCCGAACAGCCGCATGGCCGCTATCCTTTCCGAAACGCGAGTCGAATGAGCGCGGTCACAATGGCGATACCGGCGCCGAAGGCGGCACCGAGTACGGCGGCCGATGGCAGCGTGAGCACGGTGTGAACGTCGCCCTCGGCGTGGCCGGCAAGCACGAAGACACGTGACGATTCGAGATGCGCCTGTTGCGCCGAAAGAAAGCCTGCCTGGCTCCGCACCATGCGCAGTTCGTGGGCGGAAATCTGGCTGGCGCTGCTCCCCTGCAGGACGACGCGTTCGCTGTTGAGCCGGGCAGCAGCGCTGCGATCCATCTGGACGCTTCGGGCGTCAATCGAGCGCGCGGCCGAGCGCTCCATCGTCAGCCGTTCGCCGTTCACGTTCTGCGCGTTGCCCCGCTTGATGATCACGGTCGTCGCTTGGACATCGCGCACGCCGGTGCGATTGATTTCGGTCGCAGGCACCGGCTCACGGGTTGCCGCTTGCTTGTGCTCGGTCTCTCGAATTCCAGGCTGTTCGTCCTCGGCCATTCCGCGATCCTCATCGTTCGACGACCTGCCCGGCTGCTCTCGCAAGCTGGGCGCCGCCAGGCAACGCGAAGCGCCCGCACTGATCGTACGGGCGCCTGACGTGTCGTGTCAAACGTATGGGCCGGGAATGCTACGCGGTCTGCTCCTGCAGCGCATGCTGGATGATGGTGGTGACTTCATCGAGGAAGTAGCGCGCGAAGCGATCCTGCTGGCCGCGCCGCCACTGCTGCGAATTCGCCTTCACCGCCGCTCGCGTCTCCTCCGGCATGTGATCGTAGTTGCGCGTGATCCCCGGAAGGTCGGGGTGCAGCTTCTGGAAGCGCTGTGTCTCGTCCGCCATCTCTTCCGAAACGCGCTCGGGTCGTTCAACCAACGAACCGATCTCCCGTAAAGCGCCATCAAAGAAGATGAAGACGGGGATCGCCTGATAGCCATCCTTGCGACGGTAGTTGGTCGCCAGATCCTTGTTCGTGTCGCGACGCAGCACGCGCACATCAATGCC
>JAICWZ010000472.1 GCA_025966355.1 Thermomicrobiaceae bacterium | reverse complement strand
TGGCGCTTCTGGTCGCTTCGATCCGCGAACGCATGCACCGCGTTATCCGGTCATCGGAGGATCTGCAGCAGGCGTTCAACCTGCCATCGCTCGGCGTTGTGCCCCGGCTCCGCAGATCCGAAAGCATGAGCGACGCACTCGACAATCCTCATTCTGCCCAGTCGGAAGCTTATTATTCGATCGCGGTGTCGCTCGAGACGGCGACCCCCGGCGGCCTTCCCAAGACTCTCCTGATCACGAGCAGCGTGGAGTTCGAGGGGAAGTCAACATCCGCGGTAGCGATCGCGCGGAGCCTCAGCGCTCTTGGCAAGCGCGTGCTCGTCGTCGACGGGGACCTGCGACGCGCTTCGTCGAGCCAGCTCCTGGCGCATTCGCCGAATCCGACCTTATCGGACGTACTTTCTGGATCGGCGACGGCGCAGGGAATGGTTGAACACAGCGATGATCAGCCTTTCAGCATTGTCGCTGCGGGCAAACCGCGATGCAATCCAGTAACCTTGCTCGGTGCGAGCGGACTTAAGGACCTGTTTGAGAAGCTCGCTTCTGGCCACGACATCGTGATCATTGACGGACCACCGGTGATGGGATTGGCGGACGCAGTCCTTCTCGCGCGCAGCGTCGAAGCCGTCCTTCTCGTGGTGGAGGCCAACAGCACCCACTCCAGCGAGCTCGACATTGCGCTGTCGCGACTGCCCGGTGAAAGCATCATCGGCGCGGTCATTACCAAGTTCAATGCGAAGGCTGCCGGGGTGCGATACGGCGCAACCGAATATTACAATTACGATCGAACGCATTAGACGCCGCCGGTGCTCGTAGCCGATCCTACTCGTCGTTCCTCGGCCGCCGCCCTCCCTGCGGCCGCGACCGGGCAACGCAGTTTCATCGATCGCAGCTTTGCGTTTTCGTGTTTCTTCTTACTTCTGACCGCGAACATCATACTTTTTTCGCCCCACGTAGCGGGCATCCCCGTGCGTAGCATTCTCTCAGTCGGCACCCTGGTGTTGTGCGCGTCGGTCTTCCCCGACGATGCGCTGCTGATGCTCAAGAGGAACCTGCTGATACTGATGCTCGCCGGCGGCCTTGCGCTGCAAGGCATTCTTGTCAGCATCGTCAACGGCGCGCCAATTATCGCGGTCCTCGGGCAAGTTCTCCAAGTACACCTGCAGACCGCGGTCGTATTGCTCGCAAGTGCGACGCTCGCGCGCGTGTGCGGTGCGCGGGCTTGCATCATCGCCATCGTGGTGGTCATCGGTCTGACCGCGCTCGTCGCCGTCCTCCAGATGATGCACGTTGCCGGCGCGTGGAACCTTCGTCACGCACTTGGCCCGCTCGCAGCGGACGAGGATTCTCCGAACCTCGTTGATCAGCGCCCAACGGGTCTATCATTCTCGCCGATCTGGCTGGCAACGCAGATATGCTTGGCTTTTGGCGCATTCGCCGCCGTTCGGAGCAAGGAGCTCCGGACCAGGCTCCAGATCGAGAACGCCGACCCGATCATCATCATCGGATTGGGCGCTTTCTTCGTGACCTGCCTTGCGAGCGGAACGCGGGCGCCGATCCTCGGCGGACTGATCTTCCTGGTCCTTTACGCGCTGCAACGGCGGAGTTTCTGGCTGGCGCTGATGGTGGTTGGCGGCATGCTGTTCGCCTACCTCGTGTGGCCGGTGGTCGTCGACCTGATCCAGAGCAGCGCGCCGCGGGTCATGGTGACAGACGACAATTCAGCGGCGGCCCGGATCGTCTTCGCATATTATGGAGTGCGCCTGTTCCTGGCGAACCCGCTGGGATATGGACTTACATTCGACCCGACGCAGCTGTGGCCCCAATACTGGCCCGATCTCTACATGATGAAGGCGGCGGCGGGAGCGCAGGTGCACCC
This sequence comes from Thermomicrobiaceae bacterium, assembly GCA_025966355.1. Lineage (GTDB taxonomy): Bacteria > Chloroflexota > Chloroflexia > Thermomicrobiales > Thermomicrobiaceae > CALAGB01. Next base: position 522 of record JAICWZ010000472.1, on the reverse strand, counting down.
TCTGCACGATTATTCGCTGAGCATGCTCAACATGTACGGGATCGGTATTTTTCTATTCGTTCCGCTCGTCATCAAATTGCTCAAGCAATCCGGCAAGAACCTCTTGTTCTTCGTGCCATACATCGTGCAGATCTCCTTTCATAATTCGGGCCCGTTCTACAACGACATGATCCTCTGGTTTGCCGTTGCGGCGATCTCGGCTGCGCCGGTCGAGCGAAACCCGTTCGTCGCAATAGGCTCGCGATCAACTTTCGATTGGCACCTGTCCGGAGCCAGAATGCGGCGCCCGGCAACGTCAGGATTTGGGGGCCGCTGATAGGTGCCAGCATTATTGTCCCCGCCGAATGCCACTCCCGCACCGCGTGAGCCAGGAGAGCCGATATGTGCGGGATCGCCGGGTTAATCTCATCAGGACCGGTCCATGCGCCGTTGCTGCACCAGATGACGCGCGCCATTCTGCATCGGGGGCCTGATGATGGTGATTATTGGATCGGCGGAGAATGCCACGTAGGTCTCGGTCAC
>JAICWZ010000018.1 GCA_025966355.1 Thermomicrobiaceae bacterium | reverse complement strand
CCTCGATCTTGCCACACTGCTCGGGGGGTAGCTCACGGATCGTGCTCCGGCGATCAATCGCTCTCGTCACCGCGATCGACCAGCACGCGAATCGATGAGATGACGCCATTATCGTTCGCGGCGGTTGACTCCAGCCGCTGCAACGTCTGACTGAACTCGCGGCTGACGCGCGCTCCCCGTTCGTAATACGGGCTCTTCACCGAGTTCTCCCAGGCGTCCGCCAGTGCGATCAAGAGCGTTCGCGCATGAACCGGCATGAGTTCGTTCACGATCATGCCGAGCGTCGCACGGGTCGCCTCTTCCGCCTTTGGATGGCTGACGAAGACGACCGAGAGGCCGAAGACCGAAGGCACACCGATATCGGCCGGTACCCGATCGACCAGCAGACGAAGCAGATCGTTCTGCGCCGATTGAATGATCTCCCAGAAGACCGGCGAATAGCGCAGGAAGGCACGACGATAGTCCGCTTCGGCCGACGGACCGGCAAAGCAGTGCGCCCACTGCCGGGCACGTTCGTCGCGAAGTTCCGCGGTTGTGGGTTCTTGTGTGGGCCGCTCCGGGCGCGACCGGCCGAATATCGGCACAGGTGACGTCCTGCTTCTACCAGTTCGCGCCGGCTCGGGTTGAGTGCGCGATCACCTATCCATCAGCCCGATAACAATAGCAGACCGGCCGCCGCTTTGCTGCCACGTCGCGCCGTTCAGACCGGCTCTTCGATCAGGGCCGGAGCCCCGCTCTGGATGGCTCGGCTGATCCAATATGCACCGATCACCAACGGCACGATCATGATGAGGCCAACGATGAGCGGCGTCACCGGCTTGATCTCGTAGAGCCAGCCGGCCGCGAAGGGAGCGAAGGCGTAGCCGGCTCCGCCCATGATCTCGCCGAGCGCGAAGGCGCGTCCCCGGAAGCGATCGGACGCGATTTCGCCCAGCGCCGCGGCGAAGAGCGACCAGGCGACGGTATAGCCGCCGCGCAGCATATAGGCGACGACGAAGAAGAGCATCGACTGTCCGACGATCAGCAGCGCCAGCGTGCCGCCGACCGCCGCGATCGACAGAGCGATCGCCAGCAGCGGCTGATCGAAGGGGCGCACCCGGCTGATCACCACGAAGAGCGCGATACTGCCGGCCGCCGACAGCGAGCCGAGTACGCCGATCGTGCCGGTGCCGACACCGTGGACATCCTGCAGAAAGTTCGGCGTCAGCGTCACGCCGAGTGTCAGCGCGAAGAGTGTCGCCAATTCAAGCAGGCAGATCAGCAGGATCGGCCGCTGGCCCAGCGTCGTGCGATAGGTGATTGGCGGTCCGCTATGACGCTGCACCGGCTGCGGCGTGATGCGCGAATAAAAGCCAACGGCAATGACGGTCAATCCGCCGGCCACGGCAAAGATGGCGCGCAGGCTGAGCTGATCGGCCACCAGCCCACCGAGCGCCGGCGTCACGAGGAGCGCGATGGCTGGTCCGACCGTGTAGATGAGCGTAAAGGCCCGTGTCCGCTGGCGACCCGGCCCGGCGGCGCCGGCGATCGTGCTGGAGATCGTCGGGAAGGCGATATTGCCGAGCGCCATGATGACCGCCATCGGAATGAGTTGCCACCAGTCCTGCGCCACGCCATAGAGGAACATACTGGTCGCGGTCAGCGAGCGCGCGCCGACGATCAACATGCGCGGCGGCACACGCTCGGAAACGATGCCGCTCGGCATGAGCGCGAAAAGCCGTAAAATACCCGACAGACCGATCACGATTCCGATCTGAGCCGGGTTGGCCCCGAGCGCGGCGATATAGAGCGGCCAGAGCGTCTGATAGACGCCGAAGGCGCCCTCGTTCAGCGACATGCCGAGGAAGATCCGCGTATTGTCGTGACTCAGCCCCAGCCCCGGTCGCCTCACGCGCCTTGCCCCACACACGTCCCCCAAACGCCCCACAATAGCGCGCTAGTATAGCGGGTTGATGGGCGGATTGCGCTGATTTTCGGGTGGAGGTTTTTTGCCAGGCGAACGGTGGTGAACTGATTGGCGCCGGGCTGAGCACTCGCCCATCGGTGCACCACCACGTTCCTCTCACCACCCCTCTTCCCACGTCCCCCCATTGCGGTCATAATGGCGACGCGTTCAGGACGGGATACGCAGCGCTTTGCCTTTGGAGGGGTTTGATGATTGACCTTGTGAGCGATACCGCGACGAAGCCATCCGCCGAGATGCGCCGCTTTATGGCGGATGCGCCGGTGGGCGATGAGCAGTTGAAGGAAGACCCGACCGTCAACCGATTGCAGGAGATGATTGCCGAGCTGACCGGCAAGGAGGAGGCGCTCTTTCTCCCCTCCGGCACGATGTGCAACGCGATCGGTATCAAGGTTCATACCCAGCCGGGCGATCGCATCGTGCTGGAGAAGTACGCGCACCCCTACACCTCGGAAGCGGGCGGCCCGGCCTTGATGGCGGGCGTCATGATCACGCTGATCGAAGGCAAGCGCGGCATCTATACACCGGAGCAGCTTGAAGAAGCGGTCCCGGGCTATTCCTATCACTCGGCGCCGACGACGCTCGTCTGCGTCGAAAACACGCATAACCGTGGCGCCGGCAAGGTCTGGCCGCTGGAGACGGTCAATGCCGTGGCCGATACGGCGCACCGGCTCGGTGCCAAGACGCATATGGACGGTGCGCGGCTGATGAATGCGGTCGTCGCCAGCGGTGTTTCGGCCAAGGATTTCGCGGCGCGTTACGACACTGTCTGGGTCGATCTCTCGAAAGGGCTTGGGGCGCCGGTCGGCGGCGTGCTGGCGGGTACACACGAAACGATGGAGCGGGCGCGGCGCTACAAGCATATGTACGGTGGCGCGATGCGCCAGGCCGGCATTATCGCCGCAGCCGGGGTCTATGCTCTGGAGCACAACGTCGAGCGGCTGGCCGACGATCACACCAACGCCAAGACGCTGGCGCGTGGTTTGGCCGATATCCCCGGCCTCGGCATCGATCCGGACGAGATCGAGACGAACCTCGTCTTCTTCGACGTTAATGACACCGGACGGACAGCGGCCGAGATCGTCGCGGCGCTGAAGGAGCATGGTGTGCGCATGGGCGCGACCGGCAAATATCGCATCCGCGCCGTCACGCATCTCGATATCTCGCGTGAGGATATTGACACCGCGCTTCGGGCAGTCGGCGAGGTCGTCGTCGGCCGGGGGTAACGAAGAAATCATTCTCGCAGAGGCGCGGAGAGCGCAGAGTTTTTATTTATTCTCTGCGTCTCCGCGCTCTCCGCGCGAGGAATCCGTTTCCTACGGTGCGCGCACCTCGACGGTGTTGTTGCCGGGCAGACCGAGCGCCTGGAAGGTGTTCCAGGAGAGCTCCACGACCCACTTGGCCTTCCAGCTTGCCAGATCACCACTCGCGACCGTATCGCCGATGGTGCACCAGAGGGTGACGCCGTTGGCGCTCAGCTGGAGCCGCTGACCGGGGATGAAGCCGGGCTTCACACAGTAGTAGCCGTTCGGATCGAGTGACCAACCGGCCGCGGCCTGGCCCCAACCGGCATATTTCTGCAGCGTGTTATTCCACCAGCCAACCGAGTAGCCGGGGGAATAGTAGGCCGCGTGGCCGACACCGAGCGACCGCAGATTGCTGGCGGCGGGTTGACTCACGCTGGCTGCTTCCGTGCTGGCCAGCTTCTCCGGCGGGTGGTTCAGATCCGAGAGCAGCTTCGCCTGGGTATTGAGCACGCCGCTGACGAAATCCTGAAGGGCGCTGCTCGACCAGTCGGGATTGGCGGAACCGGTGTAGTACTGCGCCAGCACCGCGCGCCAGTCGTCGCTGCCCTTATGCAAATCGGACAGCTTCTTGGCTGCGATATCGGCGTTTACCTCTGGATCGAGCGGATATGCCTGATCGGCGGCAAACTCGGCGCGCACGCCGAAGAAGCCCTCGCGACCGTCATCCGCCTTGAAGAGCGGATTGTCATTGCTGGAGACCTTCGCTACGGCGGCCAGCAGGTACGGATCGAGTCCATATTGCGCCGCTTTGTTGGTAATGATCTCGCCGAACGGCACCTCGGAGGCGACCGGAATCGCGCTGTTGTCGCTCGGTTCGACCATGCCGTGCCAGAAGCGGTAATCGAGCCCCACATTGCCCGATTCGACCTGCCAGGCGGCCGGATTACTCGGCGTGTAGGTCAGCACGCGGCGCTCGAAGGCCTGCATCAGCACACGCTTCTGCTTGCCGCCAACCATCGAATCGACCCAGTACGGCTCGGTCAACGGATGCCCGGCGAGAAACTGCTCCGAGACCGGTTGCTTCGACATCCAGTCGGTAAAGAGCGTCGGAATATTGTGACCAAGCACGGTATCGTAGCTGCCGATCGTCACCGTGCTATCGGATACCGCGCCCGGCACGACCGTGCCGTCAGCCTTGAGCAGCGAGGTCACGGTTTGACCGGTATGATCCGGCGTCTGATTCGTGGCGATGGCACTGCCGATCGAGGCGAGCGGCGCCAGGCTCGCGTAGGTGGGCGAGAGCGGATTGTTCACGATATCGCCGGTCACCGGCACGTTGGCCGGCTCGGACGGTACATAGGCGTTCTTCCCGACCTGAATCTGTCCCGCGATCAGATCGCGGACCAGCAGCCCAGCAGTGACGTACCACGTCGCCTGCGGATCCTTATTGGGATCGGAAATTTCCATGCGGGCTTTGTCGAAGTAGAAGACCGCGCGAGCGCCGTCGGGCGATTCCTGATACGGCTCAACCGTCATGGCGCGCATTGCCGGGCCCCAGAGCCATCCTCCAGCATGTGCGGAGCGGGCGTTCGGGCCATCGGCGCGCGACCAGAGTTGAGCGACTGGCGAAGGTGCCGATGAGGGGTCGAGTGCGAGTTCGTCCCCGAGTGCGGTGGCTGGTGCGGCGACCGTCGTCACAAGCGCGACGATAACGCCGAACAGGATCCACCTGTTCAAATGAGTCCCTCCCTCGCCGCGTGCCGCTCCGCGGTGGTTAGCATGGTGCCGGTTATGACGCGGATGCGCGCGGGACCACGCTCGTTATGGGAATCCCCGCAATTCCACAACTCACGCCCGGTTCAGTTGCGAACCGGAAACGCCCTGCGACACGCACCCAGGTCCAGCGACGGACCGCGCATATCGTACCGGCTTAATTCACCAAATACAAGGAAGTGAATGAATTGTCAGACCATGTGACAGTACGGCACCGAAAACCGGGGGTAATCGTCATGCAGACGGCTCTTTGCGTATGTACGATGACAGTTTGGCTACGCTGCGAACGCCAAAATGGCCGCGAACCGGCGCGAATTTGCGCGTTTCGCGGATGACGTTCGTCCCAAATGTGCGGCGGGCGCGGCTGCGCAGCGCAGGATCGCTCGTCATGGATGCGACGGTACGACCGTCACTCCGGCGTCATCTGGCTCGTGCGGATACCCCGTCCGCACGGCCCCGTCGCCAGCTTTACCTAACGACAGAGGCTGCACTTCGGTTGCGCAGCGTGACAGATCAGGGGTGGTTCGCCGGCTCCCATTCGTAGCGGCGAACGGAGCAATAGGGGCGGAAACCGATGCGGTGGTAGCTGCCATGTCCCTCGGGCGAGGCGGTAAGCACGCCGACGCAGTAGCCGCGTGCCTGCGCCTCGTGCAGCACGCGCACAGTCAGCGCGCTGCCGATGCCACGGCGACGATATTCAGTCCGCGTCGCGACATGGTGCACCGCGGCGACCCCATGTCCGAGGTAGAGCATCGAGGTTGCCACGAGCGTGTCGTTCCATCGACCGAGGAAACAGTGCATTGGGCGCTCCGGCTCGAGCCAGTGCCTGCGCCGCGCCTCGAATTGCGCGTCGCGCTCCGCCTGCGGCACCGGGAAGAGCCAGGTATCGATCCAATCACGCAAACCAGCTTCGTCGCGCACCGGCTCGATCGTCAGCTCCGGCGGCGCGGCGACGGCGCGATTCATTTGCGCGATTTCGAGCGCCATTCCGGGCTCTTCTTCTACGAAGGTCAGTCCGTGACGGAGCAAGGCTTCACCGAGCGCAACTGGCTCGGACGCTGGGCCGACATGCCAGACGACCGGCAACGCGCGCTGCCGAAAGTGATTAAGCACCGTCTCGATCTGGCGATCGATCCGCTCCGGCTGAAAGCGCGCCCGGACGATCGAGTTGAAGGTAGCACCCGGCACCTGCGCTTCGACCCAGGCGCTCTCCGAGTCATCGTGCAGCACGGCACCGGGCAGCCGGGCGACGGAGAGGAGGTAATCCGTGATATTCGCCTCGATCAGCCCGGCGATGCAGGTTGGATCGATCGCGGGAACGATGTCGCTCATGATCGCGTAGCGCGCAGCAGGTCGCGCGTCAGTTCGGCCTGGCCGGCATGTTCGCCGGCGTGCCGCGCGACCAGGATGAGCACATCGTAGCCGCTCTCCTCGTCGCGCCCCGGATGCTTATGGCTCGCGGTGAGCGCGTCGGTCGTCACCGGCGCCAGCGCCCATTCGATTCGTGCTTGTAACTGCTGCCAGCGCTCCTGAATCGCCGCGACCGAGGCTCCGCTCGCCTGGAACTCGCGATCGCGCTGCCGGTTCACCGGCTGACCACAGAGCGTTTCGAGGATGTTCTCTTCGACATTGCCCATCGTGTGAATCGCCAGAATCGAGAGCGGATTGGCTTCCGGCGCGGCCGGGCGCCAGTTGATCTCATCCTGCGAGAGTCCATCGAGCGTCGCGAGCAGCCGATCGACCGTCTCGCGAATCGCGCGCCAGAATGAGGCAACTTCGGGGCTGGCAAAGTTTGCGGTTTCGGTCGCCATGAGTGGTTCCCTTCCCATATCGATCGACATCAGGCAATCATACGCATCGACAAGTCGGAAGATGCACGCCAGCGGATGCGTTGCATGAAGTCGGCGGTGTCCGGCGCTTGGTCGCGCTACACGAACGACGAGAGGAGAAACGATGAGCGACGTTTGGGAAGTGGGTCCGCCCGCCGTGCAGTTCAGGATCGCCCGGCCGACCGATCAGCTCGAAGCGGTGGTGCGCTTCTATCACGAGGGGCTTGGCCTGCCGATCGTCGATTCATTCGGCGGCGAAGGGCACCGTGGCTTTACCGGTGTCATGCTCGGCCTGCCGGGGCGCGATTATCACCTCGAATTCACCCAGCACGACGACGGCAGCCCCTGCCCGGCGCCGACCGACGACAACCTACTCGTCTTCTACATCCCGGAGCGCGCGGCCATCGACCGCATCGCGGCCCAGCTTGCCGCGCTCGGCCACCACCCCGTCCCGCCGGAAAACCCCTACTGGGAAGGCCGTGGCGTCACTATCGCCGACCCCGACGGCTGGCGCATCGTGCTGATGAATACGGAGGGGATTTAAACGAGAAGCGCGACCGCATTAATCACGGACGGTCGTATGGTTTGGCGCGCTCACGGATCCATTCCGCCGCATCCTGCGTCGTCAGTCGCTCGGCAACGTCAACCATAAACGTGAACTTGTCGTCTGTGGTTGCGTTGATAGTCCAGCCATTGGCCTCAAGAAATGCTTTCATCGTCACGTAGGCTGTGCGCTTATTCCCATCGACGAAGGGATGATTCTTCGCGATTCCACAGAGCAGCGATGCTGCTTGTTCGATCACGTCTGCCGCTTCATAGTAGGCAGCGGTCTTGGGTCTATTCAGCGCGGATTCAAGCAATGAGAGGTCACGCACTTGGTTCCTGGCATCATCCAGAGAGATCATCAGGATCTTCGCCCAATAGGCAAGAGCGTCCTCAACCGTTGGATAGATGGTCAATCCGCATCGTCCACGTATCGTCTACGGTTCTTCGCCGCGATCATAGGCCGCGAGTCGATCGAGGAGTTCTCGCTCTTCCTCGATAACGCGTAGCCCGACTTCGCGAATATCGTAGTTGGCCCGTGGCTCTATCGGCACTCGGGTGATTGTCATCTCACCGGAGCGTTCATCTGCTTCAACTCGGGCATAGTCTCCGGCCTTCAATCCCGCTTGCTTCGCGAGGTCCAAGGGAATCTTAATGACGAAGTTGCCGTGCTCATCACGTTCAATTCTGCCGGTGGTTGTTGATGACTTCTGCTGCACGGGACCTCCTTCGAAGCTGTGACAGTGTCGAGTGATAGTGATTGCCCTTGCATGAATACGTCCCGGGTCCGATGCAATCTTACGCGAAACTTAATTCACCCGGCTCGCTCCATCAGCCCCTCGATCGCCTCGATTGTCACCGTCTCGACGACGCGGTCGGCGGCGGAGAGCAGGGCGGGCTCGCGGGAGCGTTGGGCGGCGAGGCAGCGCATGCCGGCTGCGCGGGCCGAGGCGATACCGGCCGGGGCGTCTTCGATGACGACGCAGCGTTCAGGCGGGGTGTCGAGGCGATTGGCGCCGGCCAGGTAGGGCGCCGGGTCCGGCTTGCCGGTCGGGACGTCGTCGCCGCCAATGATCGCGTCGAGGTAGGTCGCCAGTTCGAAGCGGGCGACGGCCAGCTCAATCTCCCGATTGCGCGCTCCGGAGACGATAGCGACACGGTAGCCGCGTGAGGATGCGGCGCGCAGGGCGTCGAGCGCGTCGGGATAGCCGCGCACATCGCCGGCGAAGCGGCGTTCGTAGGCGGTGGCCGTGGCGGCCATCAGATCGGCGATTGTCAGGTCGAGCCGGTTGATCGCTGTTAAGTAGTCGACGAAGCCGCTGTAGTCGGTGCGGCCGTAAAAGTAGCGCTCGAAGATCACTTTCGTGAGTGGCGCCAGCCCGAATTGCACGATCGCCTCGTTGGTCGCGGCTTCATGCGCCGGTTCGCTGTCGATCAGTACACCGTCCATGTCGAAGAGCACGGCCCAATCGTTCGGTTCAACCATCGCGCAACTTCCTGAAATTGATCCAACCCTGGAAGACAAGGTGACGCGAAAGCTTGCCGGGGATGCGGCGGTGCATCTCCGGCGGCCGCAGCAGCGCGTGCTCCGGCAGTTCGTTACCGAGAATGCGGTTGGCGAGCAGATAACCGAAGAAATGCGTCGGCATCACGCCCGAGCCGTTGAAGCCGACGGCCAGGTAAAGATGCTCGTCGAGTTGGCCGCTGACCGGCCACCAATCGCGCGTGCGGCCGGTAATGCCGTGCCATTCGAACTCGATCGGCACGTCCTCCAGCCAGGGGTAGCGGCGCAATAGCTCTCGCTGGCCCGCTTTGCGCGCACGGCTGTCGATCTCCCAGTCGGGCGCTTCGAAGGCACGATGGCCGAGCACGTGGCGGAAGAAGAAACGGCGATCGGCGGTCGAGCGGACCGTGTGCGTCGAATAGCCGCCCGACTCGAAGCGGAGCGGCCAGCGCTCCAGCCCGCTCATCTCCCATTCGGTCGGAGTGAGCGGCCGGGTGACGAGCACGCGATGATGAATGGTCAGGACAATCTCCGGCACGATGCCGAGCTGCGGCGAGTAGGCATTCGTCGCCAGCACGACATCGCGCGCCCGCACACGTCCCTGTGGTGTGATGAGCGTGATCGTCCGGCCTCGCTCGATCTCGACGACCGGCGAATACTCATAGAGATCGACCCCGACGCGCGCGTTCGCCTGAATCAGCCCGGCCACCAGCTTGCCGGGATGCAGCGAGTTCGTGGAGGTTGCATCGGCCCCGACGTAATAGCGCGAGCCGATCTCGCGGGCCAGTTGTTCGCCGGTGATCTTCGGCGCGTTCGCACGCGGCATACGGTGATGGAGATAGAGCGCGGGCACGTTCTCTTGCAGCCCGAAGTCGATCTCTTCGGTTTCCCCGAAGCGCTTCAGGAGATCGTAGGCGTGGCGCGAGCGATCGTCCGGATCGTGACCACGGAAGCGGGGCGAGACACCACCGGAATTGCGCGAACTCGAGCCGGAGCCGAGCCGCTGCGCTTCAAGCAGCACCACACGAAGGCTCGGATCGCCGGTCTTGAGGTAGTAGGCGGTTGCCATACCGGTGAAGCCACCGCCGACGACCGCGACATCAACCTCGATATCCTCATCCAGGTGCGGAAAACGGGGCGGCGTGGGGATGGTCGCCATCCAGAAGCTCGTGCCACGTTCCGGCTCGGCGGTGATGACCGGCTTACGCAAGTGGAGCCGATCGATCGCCACCAACGGTAACGCCGCCGCGGCAGAGGTCGCGCCGGCGAATCGGACCCAACGCCGAAACTTCATCCTCGTCCCCCGAAAATCTCCCTGGCGATTTATCCAATCCCAGGATGGCGCCAACCAGCCGCGCGGGCGGCAACGCCGACCCTGGTCTGCCACGCTCAGTGTACGGGAAGATATGGCGTCATGCGCGCCATGGCGGTATGTAAGATTGGGTTGACAACGGATTGAAGCAACGACGTCATGCACGGGGTTACCTCGCGACGAGAGGGCGTATCCAAATGAAGGCAACGACATCCGCCCAGGCTCTGATTTTGAGTGCCGCACGCACACCGGTTGGCCGACTCCAGGGCGCCCTGAGTTCGATTCCCGCGGCGGAACTCGGCGCGACCGCCATTCGCGCGGCCGTCGAGCGCGCTCAGCTGCCGGATCTGGCTGCCATCGACGAGGTGATCATGGGGAACGTCGTCTCGGCTGGACTCGGCCAGAACATCGCGCGTCAATGCGCGATCGGTGCCGGGCTGCCGTCCAGCGTCGGCGCCATGACGATCAATAAGGTCTGTGGCGCCAGCCTCAAGAGCGCGATGCTGGCGGCACAGGCGATTCGTGCCGGGGATGGTGATCTGTTTGTTTCGGGCGGCGTTGAAAGCATGAGCCAGGCACCCCATCTGGTCTATGGTCGTTTGAACCAGCTCCATTTCGGCAACGTCGAGATGAAAGATGCGCTGGTTGTCGATGGGCTCTGGTGTGCCTTCGAGGATTGGGCGATGGGCAATGCCGCCGAGTTCATCGCCGACGAGTTTGGCATCAGCCGTGACGAAATGGATCGCTACGCGCTCGCCAGTCACCGCAAGGCGATTGCGGCGAGCGACGAGGGTCGTTTCGCGGCCGAGATCGTGCCGGTGACCGTCCGTGATCGCAAGGGGCGCGTTACGATGGTTGCGACCGATGAGTCGCCGCGGCGGGATACGTCGCTGGAAGCGCTCAGCAAGCTCAAGCCGGCCTTCGTCGAGGGCGGGCGCGTGACGGCCGGGAACGCACCGGGCCTGAACGACGCGGCCGCCGCGCTGGTGATCGCAAGCGAGTCGAAGGCAGCCGAGATCGGCGTCGAGCCGCTGGCCCGCGTTGCCGGGTATGCGCAGGTCGCGCTCGATCCGAAGCTCATCTTCGCCGCGCCGGCCGAGGCGATCGCGCGTCTGCTGACACGCGTCGGCTGGACGCTTGATACCGTCGATCTGATCGAACTGAATGAAGCGTTCGCGGCTCAGGTGCTGGCCAACGGTCGTGCGCTGGCCGACAGCGGCTGGAACTGGGAGAAGGTCAACGTCAACGGTGGCGCCATCGCGCTCGGCCACCCGCTCGGCGCGACCGGTGCACGGCTACTAACGACGCTGGTTCACGCGCTCAAAGCGCGCGACCTGCAACGCGG
>JAICWZ010000326.1 GCA_025966355.1 Thermomicrobiaceae bacterium | reverse complement strand
GCGCGGCCTGCCGGTCGATTAGCATGCGCTGAGTTGCCGTTCGTTCGCCGCCAGCGACTCTGCTCGCTCTGCCTCACGCCTTCCGCACGCCGGTGAGGCCAGCCCATGCCAGGAATGCTGTCAGTTCTCACAGGTGATTCTCCAGAATATATGTTGATCCCTGCCGCCGGCGGGCGTAGCATCACGGAAGTAGTAGACGAATAGTTCGCCTGAACCAAACGGGAAGGAGTTTGGGTATGGACGCATCCCTGCGTCGCTCGATTCTGGCGTCGCGGCCTGTCCAGCTGGGGATGAGACTCAGCATCGCCGTTCTTTTCGGAGGGGGATTGACCCTTGGCGGAGGGTTGTTGCTCGTGCCGGCAGCCGGGGCCGTTCCGCTCTGCGGTCAGGCAGGGACAACCGGATTGACGGCGAAAGTGGTCGCCCAGAGCGGTGACGTCATCACGGGCGCGATTGATGCCACGGGCTGCGATGTCGGCGTTTTTGCCGGACCGGGCACCTACGGTGTTACCGTGAACAACGCCACGGTGAGCAACGCCAATGATCACGGTATTCTCTTTCAGGATGTCTCAAGCTCGATCATCGAGAACAGCACCATCTCGAACAATGGACTCGCGCGGCACGACACCGTCGCCGAAGATAAGGGCGTGCAACTGGTTGGCACGTTCAATGTCACGGTGCGGAACAACACGGTGACGGGGAACATGGCCGATGGCGGCATCGCGATCAACGATGACGGCCCGATCGATCCCGGTGCGCCGAATCCCGGCTATCTGCATGCCGCGACACACAATACGATTCAGGGCAATCTGGTGACCGGCAATAGTGGTGGCTGCGGCATCGTGCTGTCCGCTTACAATCCCGGCGCCGGGGTGAATTCCAACGTCGTAATCGGCAATCGAGTGACGAACAATCAGAGCGTCCCGGTCGTCGTCGCGGCCGATACGCCGAATACGATGGCAAGCGGGAACTCGATCCTGAGCAACGTCATCACGGACAATGACGGTCCGGGTGTCGTGATTCACAGCAACGCGCCGGGAGATGTTGTGACACGCACATCGATCTACGGCAACACGATCAGCGGCAACGGGTCGCTTGGCCCGGAGACGAATCTCGAAGATACCGGAATCGCGATTCTCGGCGAGGTGGAGCCGGTTACACGGACCTTCATCGTGCTGAACACGATCACGAATGAGCACTTCGGAGTCTTCGTCCACAACGCGCGGAACATACTGAACCTTGAGGGTCGCATGAACCAGGCGACAATACCGTACCACGCGGAATAGGAGCTTTCTCTCGCGGAGGCGCGGAGGACGCAGAGCCTTCGCGTCATCCTGAACCGCAGTGAAGGATCTCCTTCCCGTTTCCCGAGCGTCGTGCTCGGGGAACGGGAGGGAGATTCTTCGGCTGCGGCCTCAGAATGACAAGAGGTGTGCCTCAGTCGCGCTTCAGAGGGATGAACATGCGCGGGCGGAGTTCGTACTCGTCCATCTCGACGGTCTGGACGACGAACTCAGCTTTGTCGGAGGTTGAGGCGGCGTTGACGTTACCGAAGGCGTCCATGGCGACAATGTTCATGGCGCTCTCGCGCTCGGCGAACTTGTCGGGGAAGTAGCTGAGATCGGTCATCGCCTGCTGCAGCGCGTCGTCGAGCGACATGCCGCAGCGCATCGAGGCGACAACGCTATGGGCGGAGGCGGCGCGAATCGCCATCTCGCCGCGGCCGGTGCAGGCTGCCGCGCCGAAGCGGTTGTCGGCGTAGTTCCCGGCACCGATGATCGGGGAATCGCCGAGACGTCCCGGCCACTTGAAGCCCCAGCCGCTCGTCGTCACGGCGCAGGCGATGTTCCCTTCAAGATCGCGCGCGATGACATTGGTCGTGCCGAAGATCTCCTCGTGCAGCAGCTTGGTCCAGTCCTGCACCGCCTGAGCGTAGAGCTGGTACTGATCTTCGTACATATTGCCGCCGTGGGCTTCCGGCTCCTTGATGCGTACGCGCCAGGATTCCTCGGCCTCTGGCGTAAGCAGATTCGCGGTCGTGAAACCGTGGTGCTTGGCAAAGAGTTCGGCACCCTCGCCGACGATCATGACGTGTGGAGTCAGCTCCATCACCTTGCGTGCGATGTCGATCGGGTTTGGATAGTTCTTGATGGCGCCGACCGCGCCGGTCGCGAGCGTCTTGCCGTCCATGATGCTGGCGTCGAGTTCGACCTCACCGAGAATGTTGGGGATACCGCCGGTGCCGACGCCGTGATCGGCGAGGTTATCCTCCACTTCGCGTGCCGCCGCGATTGCCGCGTCGATGGCGCTGCCGCCGGCGCGAAGAATCTCGACGGCGACCTGCATGCCGACACGCGCGTTGGCGGCGCCGACGACGATGCCTACGGTACCCTCTGCCACGATTGTCCCCTTTCTCTCAGTCGAACTATTCGGGTTGTATCCGCATCTCCGAGCGATCAGAACGCCCCGCATTGTAACGGACCACGTGCGCCGCGTCTCTATCCGTCCGCGGGTGTTGTGGATGTCACCGCCGGCTGGCTCACGAAGCGCTCGATCGCCTGCAGAAACGCCTCGGGCCGCTCTTCCTGCGGAATGTGGCCACAATCGGGGATGACGACCAGTTCGGCGTGGGGCAGTTCGGCCGCGAGTCGCAGCGACTGCATGGTCGGGACGATGCGGTCGTCGTCACCGGTGATGACGAACGTTGGCTGGGTCAGCTCGTTGAGGTGCGACGGCAAGTCGAGCGGGCGATTGGCGCGCGCCAGTTCCAGCATTGCATCGTCCCAGCCGTAAAGATGAAACGGGTCGCTGTACGCGGCGCGGATGTCGGGCGTGATCCGGCTCGGGTCGTGCCAGGCACGCCGCAATATCGGCCCATCCAGGCGCGCCAGCGTGTGCGTGACCAGTGGGACGAGCCACTGCATCGGGCGGTGCTTGAGCCACGGTTTCAACCAGAGCGGTGGTGGCAGGTTGACATAGATCGCGGGAGCGACCAGCGCGAGCGCGGAAAAGCGGGTGGGGTGCCGCAGGGCAGCCAGCGTCGCGACTGTGCCGCCGGCCGAGTGCCCGATGAGCACGGCGCGAGCGATGCCGAAATGATCGAGCAGCGCCACGAGCAGATCGGCCTGCGCTTCGTGGTCGAACGGGTTCGCGCCGTGCCAGTTGTCGTTCGCGGCGCGTGTCGTCAGGCCGAAGCCGGGGCGATCGATGGCGATGACGGTGCCGATCTCGGCTAGCCGGTCGAAAACAGAGTGCCAGGTGAAGGTGCTGGCCGCGAAGCCGTGCAGCAGCAGCATGACCGGGTCACCCTGACCGGCCGCGCGCAGATGTAGGCGCATGCCATAGAGATCGAGAAACG
>JAICWZ010000112.1 GCA_025966355.1 Thermomicrobiaceae bacterium | reverse complement strand
GCAGTCACGATCGCGCCGCACAATAACGTTCAGTGTTAATTCGCGTGCAAAAGGTGATGGTTTTCGTCGAAAGAGCTCGCCGGATCGCCGTAGCCGTTGACTTCTCAAAGGGTTACAGGAATGTTAAGAAGAATTATTTGATTGGTGATTGAATGACATGAATGTTGCTTTCCCGGTCCAGGGTGATGCTGCCAGAATTGATGCGGTTGTGGACTTTCCTCCGCTAAACGACAGTCGGACGCTCGTGCAAGACTCGAGCGCGGCACCGGTCGCGAAAGCAGACGGCTCAGTGTCGAGCAGTGGTGAGCAGAAGCGCGCCTATCCCGCACCGGCGTCGAAGCCGACGCAGAGTGCTACGGACGGCGTGGTTTTCGACTTCAACGACGGCGCTCGAATTGTCTGCCCGCAAAGCGAAGAGCCCTGGCAGGTCAGGCTTCGCGATCTCGATACCGGCAATATCCTTTTCGAAACCGAGTTCGCCGGCGGCTACGTCAACAGCAGCAAGCGCTTTTACGTGCGCTTCGGCGTCGAGATCGCACGCAAGGGCGAGAGCATTTTCAAGCACGAATACTGCGCCAAGGACCGCGAAGTTCTGATTCAATTTCCCGTCGGCACGCTCGGCGATCCCATGGGATGGTTTCCCTACGCGGTGAAGTTCAAGGAAAAGCACGGCTGCAAGCTGACCTGCGCCATGGGCGCGCCGCTGATTACCTTGTTCAAGGATGCCTATCGGGACATCGAATTCATAACCCACGAAGAGGTCAAGGCGGAGCGGTACTACGCGACCTACAGCATCGGCTTATTCTTCGACGACAAGGATTGCGTCTATCAGCCGACGGACTTCCGCCACGTCGGTCTGCACCGGACCGCCGGCTACATTCTAGGTGTCGATCCGACCGAGGAAGCGCCTCGCATTGTCATCAAGAATGATACTCGCCCGATTGCCGAGCCTTACGTCTGCATCGCCGTGCAAAGCACGACCCAGAGCAAATACTGGAATAATCCTCATGGCTGGCGCGAGATCATCAGCTTCCTGAAGGAATCGGGTTATCGCGTCGTCTGCATCGATCAGAAGCCGACGCACGGCACCCAGCTGATCTGGAATCACATTCCCAATGGCGTGGAAGACGAGACCGGCGACAAGCCGCTCAGCGAGCGCTACCGCTATCTCAAGCATGCAGATTTCTTCATCGGACTTTCGAGCGGGCTGTCATGGCTCGCCTGGGCCTCGGGCACGCCGGTCGTGATGATCTCCGGCTTCACGCATCCCACCAACGAATTCGATACGCCGTACCGCATCATCAATTATCACGCCTGCAACAGCTGCTGGAACGATCCGCGCGTGCGCTTCGACCACAAGGACTTTCTCTGGTGTCCGCGGCACGCCAACACGGCACGGCAATTCGAATGCACGCGGCTGATTACAGCCGACCATGTCAAGCAAGTTATTCGGCGCATACCCGGCTTTCCGGTCGGGGCGAAAGTAAAGAAAGCGTCCCCTGCAAAGGGGAATTGATTTTTTTAGTGGCTTGGGGGCAGGGGAGCCATGCAGACGATTTCGAGCGGCGTGACCGTCGACGTTCTATCGGGAAGCACTGAAAACGGCGATACCATATCAAATGGCGGTACGCTGATCGTTGAATCCGGCGCCAACGCGTCCGGTACGAATGTGAGCGGCGGATTTCTGGTCGACTCGGGGACGACCACGGGCACGACGGTCTTTGCTGGCGGCCAGGAGCAGGTTAACTCCGGCGGCGTGGCATCTGGCGTGACCGTCTCCTCGGGCGGCGCCGAGACCGTTTTCAGCGGCGGTACCGTGGATAGCGGCACCGTTGAAGCTGGCGGCTGGATGACCCTCGGGTTCGATCCCGGCAACGGATCGGCTGTTTCACCCGGGGGAACGGCGAACAATACGACGGTGGCTGGTGGATTTCTCAATGTCATCACCAGCGGTGAGGCGGTTTCGACGACGGTCAGCGGTGCCAACGGCTTCTACGGCAATCTAACGATTTCGAGCGGCGGCTCCGCGCTGGACACGACGATTGGCGTCTCCGGCGGCATGAACGTGTCGAGCGGCGGCGTTGCGAGCGACACGAACGTGTCGGGCGGATTCTTTTCCATCAGCGTCGGCGGCTCTGCGGTCTCGACGACGATCTCGGGGGCCGGACCCAGCGGCGGCGGCGGAAATGTTGCGAGCGGCGGTTCGATTTCGGACACGATCATCGGATCCGGCGGCAACCTCACCGTGCTCAGTGGAGCGACCGCCACCGACACAATTGTCGAGAATGGCGGCTTCCTGGGCCTTGGCCAGGGCCCGTTCGGGACGCAGCCCGGATCGGCCGGCGGCAGCGCGACAGGCACCATTCTGTCTTCCGGCGGCAATGAGCTGATTTCAAGTGGTGGCATCGACAACGGCGCTCAGATTCTGTCCGGTGGTCACCAGACCGTCCTCGCCGGGGGCGAGAGCATCTCTGCGACCGTTTCCGGTGTAAGCGGGCCCGGGACACAGGGGCTCCTCACGGTTTCTGGCGGCGTCGTCAGCAATGCGACGATCGAAAGCGGCGGCCAGCTCGCGATCTTCGCCGGCGGCACAACCGTCGGCGAAACAATCCTCAGCGGTGGCCAAATTTTCCTGGGCAGCGGCGGGGCCTATACTGTGTCCGCCGGCAACACCAGCGCACATGACATCAACGTCACCAGCAATGCATCGCTGATCGTCGATGGCGAGACGCTCAGCCATGTCAACGTCCAGGCTGGCGGCGTCATCACGGTTTCGTCCGGCGGTTGGATGAGCGGGACCAACACGGTCACTGTGGGCAGCGTCACTACGGGCGTCAACAACTTTACGGGCGACAACGGCCTCATCACCGTGCTCTCGGGCGGACAGGTGGATCATGTGGTCGTCAAAAGCGGCGGCGTCCTGAACGTCTACGGCACGACACTGAGCAATGTCGGCATCTCGGGTGGCGGCGTCGAGAACGTGATGTCGGGCGGCCTGATCAGCGGCGCCTCGGGCTCCGGCACCGGCGTGTCGGCGGGAGCTGTCCTGAACATCTCAGCCGGCGGCTCGGCCGCATATCTTGGCGTTTCGGCGGGCGGCACGCTCAATGTTCTCTCAGGCGGCACTGTGCTCCGCAATGTGGCTGTTTATTCCGGCGGCACTGAGATTGTTCAGTCCGGCGGCATCGTGACGGGCGTATCCGGCAATGGCACCGGGATTTCGGGTGGGACGGTCAATGTCTTATCGGGTGGTGCGGTCGACCATATTGGCATTTTCCTCAATGGCACACTAAACGTCAGCGCGGGTGCAACCGCGCACAACATCACGATCTCCGGGCCCGGCGAGCTCAATCTCGCTGGCACGCTCACCAGCAATGGATCCGTGTGGTCCACGGGCGTCGAGAATGTATTAGCGGGTGGCGTCGATATCGGAACGACGGTGTCGGGCGGTGGTGTCGTCAACGTCTTTGCGGGCGGCACGACATCGAACACCCAGCTGCTTTCCGGCGGCCTATTGGCGATTTCAGGTGGCACGGCTGACCTGAACGGAGGTTCGACCGAATCCGGAACGGTGATCTTTGCCAGCGATGGCGGCAAGCTCGAGATCGATGGCGCCAGCATGCCCTCGAGTGTCATTTCCGGCTTCGGTACCGGTGATACGATCGACCTCACCGGCATCAGCATGTCCGAGATCACCAGCGTCACCCTCGGCGCCGGCAATGTACTGGACATTGCAACCACCGATCACGGAACGCTCAGCCTTCAACTTTCCTCAGCAGACACTTTCAATGGCCAATTCAACAGCGCTGCCGATGGCAGCGGGACTGACATTACCTTCTCCAATGCCTCCGACATCATTGTAAGCGGTGGCCAGAGCTCGTCGGGCCTCGTGATCAGCGCGGGACAGACGCTCGATGTTCTGTCCGGCGGCTCGACGACGGGCACCGTGCTGAGCGGTGGCACCGAGAACGTCTTCGGCAGCGATCAGGGCGCGACCGTCAGCAGCGGCGGCCAGCTCAACGTCGATGGGAGCGGCATTGCCCATGACATCAACGTCCTGAGTGGTGGCGCGCTGGTCGTCCACGGCATGACGCTGAGCAATGTCAACGTTGAGGCCGGCGGCTCCGCAATCATTGCCGCTGGCGGCGTCATGAGCGGCGTCGGTAGTGGTAGCAGCGGTGTTTTCAACACGGACAGCGGCACCATCAGCGTGATGTCCGGCGGCGAGCTGGATCATATCCGTGTCAGAAGCGGCGGCGTCCTGAATGTGATGTCGGGTGGGCTGATCAGCGGCGGGATCGGTTCGGGCACTGGCGTTTCCGCAGGCGGTGTGCTCAACGTGGAGGCGGGCGGCTCCGCCTCCTATGTCGCCATATATGCCGGCGGCGAGATGGACGTCGCGGGCAAGACGCTGAACAATATCGGCGTTTCAGGCGGCGTTGAGAACGTACTTTCCGGCGGTTTCATCACCGGCTTTTCAGGCGGGGGCACGGGCGTTTCCGCAGGCGGCACCTTGAACATCTCGGCCGGTGGCTCGGGAGCCTTCGTAGCCGTCTCCAGCGGCGGCACGCTCAATCTGTTCGGTACCCTGACCAGCAATGTCTTCGTCGCAGGCGGGGGCACCTTGAATGTCTCGTCCGGCGGCATCGTGGCCGGGTCTGTCGATTCATCGGGTCGCCTGACTGACGGGGTGAACGGCACGGTGAATGTTTACGCCAGTGGAGCCGTCGGCGAGCTCGGCGTCAATGCGGGCGGTACCTTCAACGTGTTTGCCGGTGCATTGGCTCACGACATCAGCGTCTTCTCCGCCGGAACGTTCAATCTGGCAGGCACCACGACCAGTAATGTCACCGTCTTTTACGGCGGCCAGGAGACCGCCTCGAGTGGCGCCGCGGCCAATGGCACGACCGTCAATGGCGGCGAACTCGATCTTCTCTCGGGCGCAACGGCAAGCGGCATCACCGTCAGCGGCGGTACGCTCAAGCTGTTTGGAGGCGCCTCGGTCGGCAACGTGGTAGTGGACCAGTACGCCACGCTCGAATTGGTCAGCGGCGCGACACTGCCCAACATCTTTTTCAACTCTGGGGCCAATCTCGCCGTTGGGCCCGGCGCAGTATTGAGCGGCTACAACACCAACAACAATTTTGGTGTGAACCTGGTCGTCTCATCAGGCGGTGAAACTTCCGGAACACTCGTCAATCCCGGCGCCAACGAGACCGTTCTTGCTGGCGGCACTGCCATTGGCGACACCGTCGAGAACCAGGGCTTTATGGCGCTGGGCTTTGCGCCGTTCGGCGGACAGCCCGGCTCGGCGGGCGGCACCGCGAGCCATACGGTCGTAGCGGGCGGTGGCCTTGGCGTTAACTCCGGTGGTCTGGCTGTTTCAACCACGGTGTCTGGCGCGGGAGGCAATTACGGCAACGTCACGGTACAGTCCGGCGGTGCGGTCTCGGCGACCCTGGTCGGCAACTCCGGCAGCCTCAATGTCTTGAGCGGTGCCGCCGCGACCGACACGACGGTCGCAAGCGGCGGCTTCTTCAGCCTCGGGCAAGCTCCGTTCGGTGGCCAGCCGGGATCGGCTGGCGGCAGCGCCACCGGCACGATTCTGTCGTCCGGCGGCTCTGAGGTGGTGTCGAGCGGTGGCGTCGATACCGGTGCTCAGATTCTGTCCGGCGGTCACATGACCGTTGCTGCCGGCGGCATCAGCATCGACGCGACAGCTTCGGGTGCGACGAATCCGCCTGGTACGATCGGAATCGGCTACACGGCGATCCTGACTGTCTCGGGTGGCGTCGCCAGCCATGCAACGATCGGAAGCGGTGGCCAGCTCGCGATCTTTGCCGGCGGCACGACCGTCGGCGAGGACGTTCTTAGCGGCGGCATGATCTTCCTGGGCAGCGGTGGCTCCTACACCGTGTCGACGAGCAACAACAGCGCGCACGATATCTTCGTTTCCAGCGGTGGCTCGCTGCTGGTCGAGGGCACGACTCTCAGTCACGTCAACATCGCTTCGGGCGGCATCGCGGAGATTGGGGCGGGCGGCACTGTGTCGGGCGCCGATTCGACCACCGGCAACGGCGTCACTGGCATCCTCAACGTCGATGCTGGCGGCACCGTGATGTGGCTTGGCGTCAACGCCGGCGCAACGGTTAATCTCTCCGGCACGATGGCGCACAATCAGTTCGTCTCGGCCGGCGCCACCGAGATCGTGTATGCGGGCGGTAAGGTAACGGCGATCACAGCAAGCGGCACGGGTACGACCGACGAAGGCATCATCGAGGTTCGCTCGGGCGGCGCGATCGATCACGTGCTGATCTCGGCTGGCGGCCTCCTCGAACTTTCCGCGGGCGCGACCGCTTCCCGCATCGTGGCGAACGGCGGCACCTTCGACAATGCTGGTACGAACATCGCCAGCGGAGGTGTGCTCTCCGGCGGCATCGAGAACGTGCTCTCAGGCGGCATCGACATCGGTACCACGGTCTCGAATGGCGGTCAGCTGATCGTCTCCGGAGGCGGTACGACCTCCAATACTGAAATTCTCTCGGGCGGTG
>JAICWZ010000467.1 GCA_025966355.1 Thermomicrobiaceae bacterium | reverse complement strand
CCATGTTGGCGCCCATACGCCCAAGCCCGAGAATGGCGAGTTCCATATATTTGTGTCCCCTCCATAGTTTGGGCAATTGCCCGATTAATTTATTCCTCGATCGTAGGGGCGTGATTTATCACGCCCGGCGCGCCCGTTGAGGCGGCGCCCTTCCTCCCCGCACCCCACGGCACCCGTGTCGCTGCTCGCGATGCGGTCGTATGACCCGCCTCGCGCCGCGCGCATCGGCCGGGCGTCATCAATGACGCCCCTACGGGGAGCGTCCATGTTAACGCAGCGCCGCCGCGACGAGTGATTCCAGCACCTGATCGAGTCCTTTGATCGGATCGCCGCTGATTGAGAGTCGCAGGACCGGACGGCGGCGTTTTTCGAGTGCCTCGAAATCGCCGAGCGACTGGGCGGCGAAGAGCGTGCCGAACGAGTACGTCTCACCCGGTATCGGCAGATCGGCCGTTGGCTCGACGACGATCTGGAGGAAGGCCCCTTCGGCCGGTCCGCCCTTGTAGAGCTGGCCGATCGAGTGCAGGAAGCGCGGACCGTAGCCGAGTGTCGTGGCGACATTGAGCCGGTCACCGAGCATCCGCCGGATCTCGGTCAAGCGAATATCCGTATCGGGGTTGCGATCGCAAAAGGCCATGATGGCCAGGTAGTTGCCGAGACGGACCTGTTCGAGAAAGGTTTCGACGGCGCCGCGAACCGACGTCGACTCCACGCCGAAGGCGCCCAGGCTGCCGTCGCTGGCGGATGCTGTCTGCGCCGGCAGGGATCCGTTCTTTTCGAAGGTGGCAAGCAGCCGATTGGTGTTGTCTTTGCTCTCCTGCACGTTCGGTTCGTCGAAGGGATTGATGCCGAGTTCGGCGCCCGCCACGGCGGTGGCGAACTCCCAGCGCAGGAATTCAGCCGCGATGTCCCACTCGTCCTGCAGGCGGATGCGCACGACCGGTTGGCCTGCTTCAGCCAGACCGCTGAGCAACGCATCGGTCTTGGCGTACCGCTGTGGTGCGAGATCGAAGCCGGCGAAGAGGCGGTCGGACGCGTAATCGCCCGGCGCGAACTGCGGTTCATTGGCGATCGGCACGATGCCGCTACCATCTTTGCCGGTGCTCTCGGCAATGAGCTGTTCGAGCCAGTCGGCGAGTGCGGCCAGCGCGGGATCGGGGATAAACGTCAGCTTGTCGCGGCCGAGCTCGGCAAGCAGGCTGAGCGTGGCGCCGAGCGTCAGGCCCGGATTCGCATCGTCATCGCGTGACGTGCGTTCCGCCATCGTCTGGGCGCGTTCGAGCAGCTTCTTTACATCGAGGCCGATGATGGCGGCCGGCACGAGACCGAAGAAGGAGAGCGCGGAATAGCGTCCGCCGATGTCCGGCGCGTTGAGGAAGCAGTCACGGAAGCCCTGCTCCCTGGCAAGCGTCTCCAACGGTGTGCCGGGGTCGGTGATCGCGACGAAATGCTCGCCTGCCTTGCCCGAGGTACCCTGTGCGACGCGATCGTGGAAGAAGCGGTAGAGCGTCGAGGTTTCGACCGTGGTGCCCGATTTTGAACTGACGATGAAGAGTGTCTTCGCCAGGTCAAGAGAGTTGGAGACGCGCTCGATCGTGTTGGGATTGGTGCTATCGAGGACGAGCAGTTCCGGGGAACCCTCCTGATTGCCGAGGATGCGCTGGAAAACTTCCGGCGCCAGGCTGCTGCCACCCATGCCGAGCAGCACGGCTTTGGTGTAACCGGCCTGGCGAACATCGGATGCCAATGTCTGCAAGCGGTCGACTTCGTCCATCATGACCGTCGGGCTGTCGAGCCAGCCGAGGCGATTGGCGATCTTCTTCTCCACATCGGCGTCGTGGCTCCAGAGCGTCGTATCGCGCGCCCAGAGGCGAGTCGCCGTCTTATTTTTCGCGAGCCGCTGCACCGCTTCATTTACTTCGTTGCCGTAGGCTCCCCCGGGAGAGCTTCCGCCGGTGCCAGAGCCGGCGAACTGCGCCCGCTTCTTCTCGATTCCCTCCAGCAGCGTATCGAACGACTTGGTGAAGCTCGCGACACCCTGCTCCTGCAGGAGATCGGTCACCTCGTCGTAGCTGATGCCGAGGTTCGCCAACTCATCGATAATGCGGTGCGCTTCGGCGACATTCTCGTCGACGGTGCGTTTGAGCGTGCCGTGATCGCGAAAGGCGTTGATCGAGGCTTCGGTCATCGTGTTGACCGTATCGGGACCGATCAGTTCGTCTATGTAGAGCACATCGCTGTAGTCCGGGTTCTTGGTGCTCGTGCTCGCCCAGAGCGGGCGCTGCAACTGAGCACCCTGTTCTTTCAGCTTCAGGAAGCGAGGCTCGCTGAAGAGGCGGGTGAAGTGCTCGTAGACGATCTTGGCGTTGGCGATCGCCGTCTTCCCCTTGATCGCACGCAGCCGATCCTGATG
>JAICWZ010000263.1 GCA_025966355.1 Thermomicrobiaceae bacterium | reverse complement strand
TGGGTTGCGTACACCATGCGGATCGCCAATGACCCGCTGTATACCGCCTGGATGAATCAGAGCCTGGAGCCGCGCGTTCGCGCCACGGTCTTCTCGATCAGCAGCCAGATGGACGCGCTCGGCCAGATCGCCGGAGGACCGCTGATCGGACTGATCGGCAGCGCCGTCTCGATCGGCGCCGCCATGATCGCCTCCAGCCTGACGCTTATCCCAGCGCTGCTCCTGTATGTGCGCACGGGGCGGTGGGGAGGGGGGCCGAAGAAAGCCCTACCGCCGCTCGTCGGGCGCGAAGATCCGCCCTAGCACCGGGCTTTCGAACTCGGTGGCGATGCAGTCCATCCTAATGAGATCGTCGAGGTGGCCATCGAGCAGGTCGCACTGGCGGCGACGGCCGATTTCGCGGAAGCCGGCTTTTTCGTAGGCGCGACGGCCGGCCAGGTTGTATTCCGACACATCGAGCATGACGCTGTGCAGGCCGAGCGCGGTGAAGGCGTAGTCGAGCATCAGGCGCGTCGTTTCAGTGCCGTAGCCTTTGCCGCGGGCATCGGCTTCGCTGATCATGATGCCGTACAGGGCTGTACGATTGCGCACGTCGATTTCGAAGAGATCGGTGCGGCCGATCGGTCGCCAGCCATCGATCTCGTAGATGATGAACCAGCGCGCGTCGGACGAGGTGGCTGCGCGTTCGTACCAGGCCGCTTGTTCCTCCAGCGTCACCGGCTTGGGAAGATCGCCGGTCGTGCGCGCCACATAGAAATCGTTGCGCCAGCGCTGATACGTGGAGATCAGTTCGCGCCGCAACGGACCGAGCGCGATCCGCTCACCCACGATATTGACGATCGGAGGTGTTTGGCCTACTTCCGTTGTCATACTCTGCTCCGGACGTTCGAATGACGAAAAAACGTGGGCTGTCACCGTCGCTGAGAAGCGACGGGACAGCTCTCGCTCTTACTGGCGGTGTCAGAACCGCGATAAGAGACGAACAGACGAACCACGATACCACGGGCGAGCCCTTTGGAGAGCTCGCCCGACTTCGTTCCTCAGCGTGCATCCGCGGTCAGACGACCGAGCAGGATCTTGTACGGTTCGGGATTGTTCGGATGATATTCGAACCGCGCGCGTTCGAAATACTGCACCGTCAGACCGGTGGCCGGATCGGTGAACTCCTCGCTGATCGGATAGCCGAAGAGCGCCAGCGATTCGCGATCAGACGTGCCGGGATCGCCGAGACCGAGCCCGTGTGCATGCCAGTATGCCTTGAAGCCACCGCCGAGGCGATGCCCGGTTTCGGGGAAGAACTCGGTGTGCCCGTCGCTCTTGGTACCGGCGGGCAGCGGCTGGAACGGAGCACTGTTGGCGATGCCGCGTCGCTGGGCATCTTCGACACCGGTCAGTCCGATCTGTATTACGTACTCCGTTCCGGCGAGTTCCGGATGATACTCAAAGCGCTGCCGCTCGAAGTACTGCACCGTCATGCCGTTCTCGCTCAGCTCATCGGTGAGCGGGTAGCCGAAGGCGGCCAGACCGCCATTGATTTCCCAGTAGTGTGCGAAACGACCGGAAAGTTTGTGGCCGGTCTCGGGGAAATAGATCGAATCGTCCACCGGGACGATCTGCGAGACGGACACCGTAAAGATGGTGGTGGCGTCAGCCTGGGTCGCGCGGTGTTCGAAGGTCAGCACACCGTTTCGGACGTAGGGAGCGGTGTTGTAGCCGTCGTCCACCGCCACCGCGAACTCGGTGCCCGTCGTCAGGTCGTAGCCCATGATGTCGGAGCGGAGCGTGCCATGCTGGAGGTCGTCGACCAGATCCCAGACCGATCCGGTGGCACGATAGTCTTGCCAGAAGAGATAGCGGCCGTCGGTTGTCGGGTTTTGTGCTGGCTTGTAGTCGGCGCTCTGGATCGAGTTGAGCGTCGTCGCCTGACCCGTGACCAGATCGACCATAGTCAGGTTCAGGTCGGCGCTGTAGACCAGGGTGTTGCCCACGAGATCGTAGGCCGGCTGGCTCAACGCGCCAAGTGGCCCACCGATATCGAGATCCTCTTCGGCGATGATCGTCGCCGACGACTCACCGAGGCGTTGGGTTTTCAGCTGCCAGTGAACGAGGTGATCCCCGATCTGCTCCATGCGCACCCAGGCGACACGCTCGCCATTGATCGCCGGTCGCAGGAAGCCGCCCGAACCGCCACCGACCATGACCGAATCGAGATTCTGGGCGCCCGAGCCGTTGAGGTCGATGACTTGAAGCGTTTGCGCCGAGCCTGGGCCGACCTCGCGCGGGGCGCTGACGTAGGAGACGTGCGAGCCCGAGATCGCTGGAAGGACCTGATTGTTCGCGCCACCCGCGATCAGGAAGGAACTACTCGCGCCATTCTGCCTCCCCATAATATCGAGATCGCCGTTCGCGGTTGATTCGGACCAGACCGCCAGACCGGCGTCGATGTCTGGGAATAACGCCTGGCTGTCGCCGATGGCAATCGGAAATTGCATGCGATCGGCGACGGTCGCGGCATCGACGTCCGAGTCGTTCGGTGGTGTGATTGACTGATAGATGACGGTCGTGCCGTCGGTGCGCGGGTTGATCCCGGCGAACAGTGGCTGTCCGGGGTTGGCCGCGTTCGCGCCGCTCGTGACGACACCAGTCAGCACGAGCGCCAGCCCAAGCGCGGACGCGGCGCGCGCAAGGCGATTAATCTGCTTCGATCCCTTCGTCAACATCCTTCTCGTTTGCTTTCCGAGCCGCTCATCACGAGCGGTCTCCGTGTCGCGTTGCCCGGTGTTGCCGTCAGTGGCCGCGGGCTCGCGCTTGCCTGTGGCGCTCTCGGGATCACCAAGAGGCCTTCTCTCAAATACCCTGGTCAGTGGCCCTCATGCCGCCTTCATGATTCCTGTCGTGCCGTTCCATCTCCTTCGTGGGTTCCGAGTGGAACCCTGCCGATTCTAACCACCAAAATTTACTGAACAGGTTATAACCGATGTCAACTGGCCGAAATACTGGACAAACTGACGGGAGAAACTGTCCATCGGAACAGTCTTGAGCGTCGGTTGAGGTCGGGAGGCACGTGGAACATTCAGGAGAACATCAACGCGAGGCTTACGCGGAGTTGCCGGCCAGTTCAGTTGAATGACCAGCGGGGTAGCGAAACAGGAGGAGATCCGAGCGTCGGTGGAAACTCGACTTTGCTCAGCATCGGCACCTCCGGCTCGGTGAAGCCGAAACGGATGAAGCCGATGATGCCGGTTGCGAGCATCACCAGTGCGCAGACCGCGATCACCCCACCGATAGCGAAATGGTCGAAGAGCGGCACGGCCAGCAGCAGTCCGAGCGAACCACCGACACCGGAGATCGTCGAGCGCAGGCTGTAGACCTTGCCGATCTGGCCGGAGGGGAAATCGGTCTGGATCATCGTCAGTTGCACCAGATCGCCCATCGGCCCGCCGAACGCTGAGAGCCCGGAGCCAAGTACCGCGACCGGCAGGCTGTGTGCGCTCGCCAGAATGAGGAATCCGGCGCCCATCACGAGGCGTCCGGCGAAGAGCATCGCCACGCGACGCTTGATCACAACGCTGCCGATGATCAGATTGCCGATGACATTGGTGACGCCATACGCGCCGACGATCAGTCCGAAGGCGCCGATCGAACCGCTCAGTTCGTTCTGGGCCATGAGCGGCACGCCGACCAGGAAGGCGATGTTCCAGGCCGGATTGACGAGCGCTACGCCGCCGAGCGCCCAGGCGAGTGGCTTGTGCGCGTAAACGAGCCGGCTGCTTTCGGCGATCTCGCGGAAAACACCGGAAATTCCTTTTTGCGCCAGATGCCCGCGCTCCGGCTGCCAGCGGAAGCAGTGGCTGAGCGAGCCGATCGCGACCGCCGAGACGACGAAGCTGATCGCGTCGAGCGTGAAGAACTGAGAGAGCGGAAGAAAGGCGGCCAGTACGCCGACCAG
>JAICWZ010000162.1 GCA_025966355.1 Thermomicrobiaceae bacterium | reverse complement strand
GCGACGACGATTGGACCGGCTGGTGCGAATTCTTCCTGCGCGCGACCCGCGAGCAAGCCGCCCGCAACGAAGCGAGAGTGCGACAGATCTTCGATCTCTACCAGCAGCGGAAGGAGTGGATCATCCAGCAGACCCGCTCCCCGTACGCGATCTGGGCGCTTGATTTCATTTTCAGCAACCCGATCTTCAATGCGTCGGAGTTCATCGAGAAAACGCGAGCCTCCCGGGCGGCGGCGAACCGGATCCTCAATATTCTCGTTAGCGCGGGTTTATTCGAGACGATTCAGAGCGGAGTTGGACGTCGTCCCGCTATCTATGCCTATAGCGAGTTGCTTGATATTACCGAGGGCGTTCGAGCCATTGACGATCATACGTGATCGTCAACCGAGAGTTTGTGTCTCATAAGTGAGACACAACGGAGTTTGTGTCTCACTTATGAGACACAAATCTGCTTGTGACCCGCTTTGTGGCCGCAAACCCTCGCAGGCTGATGTACCAACGCATCTGCCAGACGCGTTGAATCTCGCCACCATTTGTTCTGTGACGGAGCACGCGAAGCGTCTTTCTCGGATCGCTCGGCATCATCCCGGAAACCGCTCCGCCCAAGCGACCGGCGGGTGGAGTTCGCTTGTGATTCCGGTGGCCTCATCGGACGACCAATGTCAAACTCGATCCGTGAATCGGGCGTAGAGTTAATCAGTATGGACGACATCGTCGCCTGATCGAGTGATTGAGGACGAGTGCCCCCAAGGAAAAGTATGTCGTCGCGGCTCACACGCCGGGCGTTTGTCGGTGGGCTGGTTGGCTTAGGTGGGCTACTGGCGGCCTGTGGCGGTCAGGATGCCGGCGGGGCCGGCAGCGTGCCGAGCGCGACCGCGTCGACGGTCGCGACGGCAACGGCTTATGCCAAGGCGGATCTGCTGGTCGATGCGAAGACGTTGGCCGCTGATCTGCCGAATGTGCATGTGATCGCGCTGATGCCGGCGCAGGATTTCGCTGCCGGACACATCGACGGCATGATGCAGATTGATTGGCCCGATCTCGATATCTCCGACACGTCGTCCGATGCCGCACTTCGCAGCTGGCAGGATCGAGTGGAGCAGAAGCTCGGCGAATTGGGCCTTACCAATGGCGACCGTGTCGTCGCCTATGATAACGGCACGCTCTTTGCCGCCCGGCTCTGGTGGGTGCTCGCCTATCTCGGCCAGAAGGAGAAACAGGTGCTGAATGGCGGTCTGCCTGCCTGGAAAAACGCAGGGCAGGCGACGACGGTCACGGCTTCGAAAGCATCGCCAACAACCTACCGCGGCACGGCGGATCCCTCGGTGCTGGCGCGGCTTGACGACGTGCGCGATGCGCTCAAGCAGCCCGATGTCGTCTTCCTCGACGTGCGTGCCCTGAACGAATACACGGCCGGCCATCTCCCCGGCGCGGTCAATATCCCCTACACCGAGAACGCCACCGGTGGGCCGATCCCACTCTGGAAGCCGCAGGACGTGTTACGCCAGATGTACACGGCAGTCGGTGTATCGACCGACAAAACGATCATCCCCTATTGCTCGACCGGCGTCCGCTCGGCCGTCACCTATTTCACGTTACGCCTGATCGGCTACGACAAGGTGAAACTCTTCACCGGCTCCTGGGCCGAATGGAGCGCCCATCCGGATTTGCCGGTCGAGAAGGGGATGCCGTAGGCTGGGACGCCCTCGCCCCGGTCTCGGATCTACGCTCATATCCTCTTGACAATCTCATATAGTTGTGTGAGATTAGTCTCATGAATCTATCTCGCTTGATGGTCCTTGGCATCCTGGCGCGGGGGCCGCGACATGGACATCAGATTCGCCGCGACGCCGAGATCACCAATGTCGGCGAATGGGGTGGCGTCAGTGTCGGGGCGCTCTATCGCGAGCTGCACCGGATGGAGGAAGAGGGGCTGGTCGAGCCGCTGCGCAACGAACAGGTCGGCAAACGCCCGGCGCGCACGATCTACCAGATCACCGATGAAGGTTTTCGCGAGCTGCACATTCTCTGGGAGCAGGCGATCGCGGAGATCCATCCGAATCCAGATCCGCTCGGTATGGCGTTGCTCTTCGCCGGGGCGGGTGAGCCGGAGGATATCGCCCGGCTGCTACGCGCCCGTCGTCAGAAGCTGGCGATTATGTTGGAGCAATTGACCGCCGATCGCGAACGGCTCGATGCTCGTGGTCTGCTTTCCGCCAGCAACCGCGCGGTCATGCGTCGTGGGGAGCTGCACCTGCGTGCCGAGATTGCCTGGCACGCCGAGTTCGACGACATCCTCACGTCGCCGGAGGCGGATGTCAAACCGAAGCGTTGTTCAGGCGCCGACCCATCAAACTGACAAGCATCGAAACGAACGGAGCCCTCATGCACGCGATCGACATCGCCGGGCTGCGAAAGATCTACCCCGGCTCGCCGGAGATTCGCGCGGTCGACGGCATTGACCTGGAGGTGCAGCACGGCGAGATCTTCGGGCTGCTCGGTCCCAATGGCGCCGGCAAGACGACGACGGTCGGCGTCTGCACGACGCGGATTCGCCCGAGCGCTGGTGTCGTGCGCATCGCCGGTGTCGACGTGATCAAGCAACCGGCTCGCGTCAAGCGCAATATCGGCGTCGTGACGCAGTTCAATACGCTCGATCGCGCCTGCACCGTCTGGGAGAATCTCTATCTCCACTGCCGCTTCTTCGCCATGGGTGCGCGTGAGGCGCGCGAGCGGACCGACGATCTGCTCAAAACATTCCGCTTGTCCGAGCGCGCCAAAGCGTCGGTCTATGCGCTCTCCGGAGGTATGGCGCAGCGGTTGCAACTGGCGCGCGCCATCGCTCACCGGCCGCGTGTCCTCTTTCTCGATGAGCCGACCGCCGGGCTCGATCCGCAGAGCCGCCTGGCGCTCTGGGAGCTGGTGACGGCGCTGCGCGATTCCGGCGTTACCGTGCTGCTGACGACGCACTATATGGAGGAAGCCGACGAACTCTGCGACCGCGTCGCGATTATCGATCACGGCAAGATCCTGGTCATCGACCGGCCGGAGGTGCTCAAGCGGAGCCTGGGCGTTGGCGCCGTGGTTGAGCTGTCGCTCGATCACGCATCGGACGACCTGACGACGCGCATCCAGCAACTGGGCGGGGTGGCCTCGGTCGAACCGATCCCGGACGGCCTGCGCGTCTTTGCTTCCGGCTCGGACGGTGTCGTGCCGGCCGTCGTTGAAGCGGCGTTGCCGCACGGGCTGCGCAACCTGGCGGTGACCGAGCCGACGCTGGAAACCGTCTTCATTCATCTGACCGGGAGGGATCTTCGTGAGTGATCTGGCGCTCGATGTCGGACCCGCGATCTACCTGCGCGCCTTTGGTGGTCTGCTGCTGCGCGATACGCGAGTGCTGGCCCATACGCTCGGTGAATTCATCGGCCGCACGGTGACGCAACCGTTGCTCTTCGTCTTCGTCTTCGCCTATCTCTTTCCAAAGATTGGGCAAGGGATCTCGGGTGGTGCTTCGGGCGTCAGCTTCGGCACGATCCTGGTACCGGGGTTAGTCGCCGTCTCCGCCGTCTTCAACGGCATCTCGACGGTGGCGTTGCCGCTGGCGATCGAGTTCGGCGCGACGCGCGAGATCGAAGATCGCGCCATGTCGCCCTTGCCGGTCTGGGCCGTCGGTGCCGAGAAGATCGCCTTCGGCGCCGCCCAGAGCCTGCTCTCGGCGCTGGTCGTCTTCCCGCTCGTGTATCTCATTCCGGCGACGCCGGTCGATGTGCATGTCCACAGCTGGCTGCTGCTCATCGTCGTCGTCGCGCTCGCCTGTCTGACCTCCGGCGCGCTCGGCTTGACGCTCGGCTGCCTGGTCCGACCGGATCAGATCGGGCTGATGTTCGGACTGCTCGTTATACCCCTCAGCTTCCTCGGCTGCATCTACTATCCCTGGGCGGCGCTCGGGCCGGTTCGCTGGCTGCAGGTGCTGGTGCTGGTCAACCCGCTCGTCTACCTGTCGGAGGGGATGCGCGCCGCGCTCACCCCGGCGCTGCCGCACATGGCGACCACCGCCTATCTCGGCGCCTCGATCGCCATCGCGCTCTTCCTCACCCTCTTCGGGCTGAACCGCTTCGTCCGCCGCGTCGTCAGCTGAGAGAACGAGTATCTCGCGGTCTGCTCGCGGGTGCCCCTGCAGAGAATGCAGAGATTTTTTATTAAGAACTCTGCGTTTCTGCATGACAAAAATACCTGCACGGCAGCCGCCCGTTCGGTTACTCTTTGGTGGCTGGCGCAACCGCTGGCGAATTGGAACGGACGTGGAGCGCACCGGCGCCGAGCGACGCGGCCCGGACGTCCGGTTTTCCCGTTGTATGGGAAGGAATGGGCCTATGATCGCCAGCCAAGCGACCGCCGTGGCGACCGGCACGATCCTCGACGCGCACGATCTGCACAAGACGTTTGACGAGCGCGAGGTCGTGCGCGGCGTCAGTTTTCATATCGATGCCGGTGAAATCTTCGGGCTGCTCGGTCCGAACGGGGCCGGCAAGAGCACGACGATCAACATGCTGGCGACCTACCTCAAGCCGACCAGCGGTATGGCGACCGTTGCCGGCGTTCCGATTTCCGAGACCGAGCGGGTCAAGCGGTCGATCGGTCTGGTGCCGCAGGAGATCGCGCTCTATAAAGACTTGACGGCCGATGAGAATATGCGCTTTTTCGGTGAAGTCTATGGTCTGCATGGTTCAGCGCTCAACGCGCGCATCGACGAACTGCTGGAACGGGTCGGACTACTCGACCGGCGGAACGATAAGGTCGATTCATTCTCCGGCGGCATGCAGCGACGCCTCAATCTGGCGGCCGGCCTCATTCACAATCCACCACTCTTGATGCTCGACGAGCCGACCGTCGGCGTCGATCCGCAGACGCGCGAGGCGATCTTCGAACTGGCCGAGCAGTTGCGCGACAACGGCACCGCCATCCTCTATACGACCCACTATATGGAAGAAGCCGAACGCCTCTGCGATCGGATCGCGATCATCGATGAAGGACTCATCGTGGCCGAGGGGACGCTGGCGGAACTCCTTGCGACGCGGGTGGAAGAGCCGGTCACGCACATCGAACGGCCACACGGCCTGGCCGAAGTCTTCCTCCAGTTGACCGGCAAGCAGTATCGCGACTGAAAGGCTGGTACATGCCGACGATTTTCGTCATTATGCTGAAAGACCTCAAACAGTTCGTCAATGACCGGCGCGCGCTCGCCATGAGCCTGCTCATCCCGTT
>JAICWZ010000036.1 GCA_025966355.1 Thermomicrobiaceae bacterium | reverse complement strand
CACGAGATCATCCCGCTGGCTCGGCGCTATGGCGCGCGCGTACATGTCGATGCCGCCTACGGCGGCATCTTCACCCTGGTCGCCCGGCAGCCCGAGCCGCCGATTGACCCGGCGCCCTTCCGGGCGAACGCTGAATCGGATAGCGTCGTCGTCGATCCGCACAAGCACGGCCTGCAGCCGTACGGCTGCGGATCGGTGCTCTTCCGCGATCCGGCCGTCGGACGCTTCTACGTGCACAACTCGCCGTACACCTACTTCACGTCAAACGATCTCCATCTCGGAGAGATCAGCATCGAATGCTCACGCGCCGGAGCGGCCGCCGTCGCCACCTGGGCCACCTTCAAATGTTTTCCACTCGAAGCGGATCGCGGCCTCGGCCCAATTCTCGCCAAGGGGCGGCGTGCCGCGCTCGCCTGGGCCGAACTGCTCACGGCCAACGAACGCTTCCGGCTGGTAGTCGAGCCGGAGCTGGATATTCTCAACTTCTATCCGCTGCCGACCGGCGGTGCAGTCAAGGCGAGCGCGATCTCGGCGCTCACCGAACAGGTCTATCAGCGCACCATGGACGATCCCGATGATCCGGTCTTCCTCGCCATGTTCACGGCCACGCGCGAACTGCTGGCGCGCCGCGATCCCAACATCGTCTGGGACGAGCCAACGATCACCGTCCTGCGCAGCGTCCTCATGAAACCGGAGCACCTCGCCTGGGTGCCGAAGCTGCATGCGGCGGTGGTGCGGCAATTGGATGCGATCGGCATCGGTTGACGCCGGGGAGGGGTGGCGCTGAACCAACGTCGGCAGTGAGCCCGAACGTTGACCGCGCTCGCCGTCCCCCTGGCGCTAAACCGCCGGGCTCAGGCCCCAACCCGCCTGAAGGCGACT
Organism: Thermomicrobiaceae bacterium; assembly: GCA_025966355.1. Classification (GTDB taxonomy): domain Bacteria; phylum Chloroflexota; class Chloroflexia; order Thermomicrobiales; family Thermomicrobiaceae; genus CALAGB01. The sequence goes on along the minus strand of JAICWZ010000036.1, from coordinate 9,009 downwards.
GGGACGGAGAATCGCCGTGGATGAACGACGTACGAACGCGTCGAATCATCGCTCAGCTCCGTTTACGGGGCTTGTGGACTGAGCCCGGTCCGTTGACGGCCGGGCGGTGGTGGCCCGAGCACCGGTTCATCGGATCACGCACCCATCCGCCCCAAGACACCCCTCTCCCGCGCGGTGCGGGAGAGGGGCCGGGGGTGAGGGCGGCTTACGGAATGTACTCCGTCGCCACGTTGTCGAAGACGATGTTGCCGGGAGCGTCGGAGGCACCACCCGCTTCCAGACCGATCAACCCTTTCTGGATCGTCGAATCCGTGAACGAGGCGACCTGCTGGTCGTTGATGCTGAACGTGATCGTCGTCCCGACGACGGAAAGTTGCAGCCGGTTCACCTGCCCATGCTTGATCGCGGGCGAGGACGCCGGTTGCACGAGTGCGGTGTACTGATCGTTCACCTCAATACCGCAGCCAAACTGATCTCCGGTGTTGAAGAAGCAATCGTAGTACGTCCACTTGTTGTCGCTCGACGCGTTGAAGCGCAGCGCGAGTCCGGCGTAACCGGCGTTCAACATTACATCAGCCGCCATCGCCTGATCACCGGATACCGGCACGGAGTTTGGCCGGTAGACGTTGTACATGCTCGGCTGCTTGAACGTGACGTTGTAGGCGCCATTCGCCATCGCGACGGTGGCCGTATCGCTATCGCCGGTGTACCAGTCGCCGGTGTCGCTGGCGAAGTCCCAGGAGGCATCGACCGGGGTGCCGCCCGAGCCGCTGCTGGTCGTTGCGGTGGCGCTGCCGCTGCCGCTCGAACCGCCGATCGGCTGACTGTTGATCACTTTGACCTGCGCGGTCGAGTTGTCCTGGCCGATCGTCACTTCGCCTTCGAGCAGCTGTTGATCGGTGTTGGTGATATTAAGGAACTGAACCTTCAGGCCATCGCCGTCCTTATGCGAGCGAAGGATCTTGCAGACATCGGCCTTGGAGGTGATGTTGAGCCCTTCGAGCTGGGTCAGCAGGAAGGCGGGTTGCACGCCGGCCGCCGAGGCCGGACTCTTGCTCGCCACCGCTTCGACAACCATGCCTGCGTCGGTGCCGAAGTAATCCGAGTAGTTATTCGGGCCGAGGTTCATGCCGAGCCAGAGCCGGTTGTGGCCCTTCTGGAGATCGGGGATGACTTGCTGCGCCTGGTCGACGCTGATCGCAAAGTTGATGTTCGTCGCCACCGTCGGGTCGACCCCCAGCGTGTTGATGCCGACGACCTGGCCAAAGCGGTTGACCAGCGGGCCACCGGAGTTGCCGGGATTGATCGAGGCATCGGTCTGGATCAGGCTCTCGTACGGATCGAGCGGCTGATCGAGCTTGGAGATGATTCCGCGCGTGATTGTCACGTCGGTGCCGATCTCCGAGCCGAGCGGGTAGCCGATCGCGGCGACGTCTTCGCCGACTTTTTCGTTCTTGCTGCTCCCGAAGACCGCCGGTTGCAGACCCTGAACATCATCGACCTTGATGACCGCCAGGTCATCACAGCTCGACACACCGACGAACTGCGCCGGCCGCTCGCGGTTCGAGCCGGAGGCCGCGACGGTCAGCGCGGCGGCCCCATCGACGACATGTGCGTTCGTCAGGATGTAGCCGTCGGCTGACATCACAATGCCCGTGCCGGAGCCGTAGGCCTCATCCGAGACGGCGGTGGCCGGAAAATCGGCGCGCACCATCACGGTGGAAGGGGTCAGCTTCTGTACGACCTCTTCCCAGGAAAGCTCAACCGGTGCGGTTGGCGTCGCCGGAGCCGGGGGGGCCGCGGTCGTCGCGACGGCGACGGTCGCGGCGCTGGTGCTGGCCGCGGTCGTAGAACTGGCGGTGCTGGTGCCCTTTGACGAACCGCCACCGCATGCCGAAAATACCATGATCGAAATCAATACGACACAGCCCATCAACCGTGTCTTCACGCCTCGTCTGCCTTTCTCTGACGCTCCGACCGGCTATCCCACGCAGCGCGCGGAACCCCCCGGACGGACCTCCTCAACGCGTCGTGAAACCACATCGATCCGCGAAACGACGAACCCTCATCAAACAGGAGCGATGCTCCGATATACGAACGTCGCCGGCTCGTGGCCACCCCAGATGGCCCGTACTCCGGCGTACTGCCGAACTGTTCCGACGATCACGGTGCGATCGACTGGAACGTGCGGCGGCGTTTGTTCTGATTCAACGCGGGACCGATGCACTGTACGGCTCGGTGACGAGATTCGCCCCCGACTCGCCCCCTCCTCTCCCAATGTGACCGTCGCGCCTTCTTTATCGCGCTGCGCTCCGGCCAGCGCGTCCTGCACGGACGCATTGTATCGTGCGGAGCCGTCCTCAGAAAAACGGAAGATCTGCTCATCGCGTGATCGATTCGCGGACATCCGCGCGGTCTTCGCCGTGCAATCTACTTCAACGAAGCTGTCATTATGTCACAGACGAGCAAGATCCTACCGAACGCGGCATCCGCTGTCAACATTGTGCGATGCCGGCCTTGGAGACGGCATTCTCTCGCAGAGGCGCAGAGTTCTTAATTTAGAAATCTCTGCGTCTCTGCGTCTCTGCGCGAGACAATCGTCCGCTCCCCTACACCACCGGCCAGATCTGGCGCGGGCGGCGGGCGGCGGCTTCGGCGAGATCGCGGTCATTGGCCAGTTCTCCGGCAATCTCGGCGGAGACGATGATGATCGTCGATTCGAGATGCACGAACACGAGGAAGGCGACAATACCTCCGATCGCGCCGTAGACGCGCTGATAGCTGCCGAAGTTGGCGACGTAGATCGTGAAACCGATTTTCACCAATTCGAAGCCGAGCGCCGCCAGAATGGCACCGATCGTCCGATCGCGCCGGTCGATCTGCCGGTTCGGCACGACGCGGTAGATCATCATGAAGACGCCGAAGGAAAGAACGAACGGCAGGAGAAAGAAGACGACGGCCCAGCCAAGGTTGACCAGCCAGCCATGGAAGATGTCGGACGACACCGCGCGAATGATGCCGAGCGCGGCCGTCGCCCCAATCGAGAGCAGCACCAGCAGCCCGACGCCGAGGATGCTCAGCATGTCGACCAGCCGGCCGGTGATGTACGAGCGCGCGTTCGGGATATCGAACGCGAGGTTGAGCGCCCGGCGCAGCACGGTAAAGAGATTGCTGGCGGTCCAAATCGTGCCGACGAAGCCCAACAGGGTGAGCAAACCGCCCTGCGCCGCCGAAATCGAAACGACGTTCTGGATGTCGTCGCGATAGCCGGCGCTCGGCGGAACCTGGTTGAGAATCGCGCCGATCACCCGCGTCTGCACCTCGGTTCCCCGCGCGACGAAGCCGAAGAGTGCGGCGACGAAGATGAGCATGGGAACGAGCGAAAAGACCGCGTAGTAGGAGATCGCCGCCGCGTAGACCGAGCCGCGCTGCTCGCTGAAATCCGACAGCGCACGATAGAGGACGTCGAGTGCGTAGATTCGTCGCATTCGTTTAACGCGCCGCTCGAAAGACACACTTCCTCCACCGATCGGCCCAATCGTTCGTCCGCTGTTCGCTCTATTCTTCCATGCCTGCCGTACATGAGTTTCGTCAAGACGAATCATTCGATTTCCCCGTGACTAAGTGCGGGTACCCGGACTACAGTTAAAGAACTCACCAGATCGGTGAGCGTCCATTGCCCACTCAGTTTCGAAACGACATGCAGAACGCACAGACACGACCGTCCACGCAGGCCAGCCCCGGCAACGCACGAATGCAGCGGACGCGCGACATCCAGCGTGTGCTCGCCGGCGTGCTGGTGCTCAATGTTGTCGTCGCGGTCGCCAAGCTCGGCTACGGGTTGTACACCAACAGCCTGAGTATGACGGCCGACGGCCTCAACTCCTTGCTCGACGGCGCCTCGAACGTCGTCGGGCTGATCGGCCTGGCGGTGGCCGCGCGACCGCCCGACCCCAATCATCCGTACGGCCATCGTCGTTTCGAGACGCTGACCTCGCTGGCGATCGCGCTCTTCATGCTGCTAACGCTCTTCGAAATCGTGCAGGGTTCGATCGATCGGCTGCGCCACGATGTCACCCCCGAGGTGACAGCGATCAGCTTCGTCGTGATGTTCAGCACGCTGGTCGTCAATATTGGTGTCACCACCTGGGAACGCCGTGCGGCGGCCCGCCTCTCCAGCTCGATCCTGCTGGCCGATGCCCGGCATACCGGCAGCGACGTCTTCGTCACGCTCTCGGTGATCGTCGGGCTGATCGCGGTCGGCCTCGGCCTCACCTGGGCCGACGTCGTGCTGGCGCTGGTCGTCGCGGCCGTAATCGCCTGGAGCGCCTGGAAAATCGTGCGCGAGGCGGCGCTGTCGCTGTCTGATGAAGCGGTCGCCTCGACCGAGCAGATCGAACAGGCGGCCCGCTCCGTCGCCGGCGTACGCGGTATTCACAACATCCGCACACGCGGTGGCGAGGGGATGATCTGGGTCGATCTGCATATTCAGGTCGATCCGGCAATGCACGTCGATCAAGCGCACGATATCGCCAGCGACGTCGCCGCCAGCATCGAGGCCGAACTTGGTGAGACGGCCGATGTCACCGTGCACATCGAACCGGCCGATCCGACGCACCTCCGCCCGGAACGCGGCTACAATCCCGAGGAGCGCTGACGCCGTTCCGGCCCCATCCACACAAGTCCACCCTGCGCTCGATACCGAAGGGCTATTCCCGAGGCTAATCTCTCTTGCTAGACTGGCCAGGGGTTCTGGTTGGTCCAGCCTTCCGGCGCGATAGCGTACGACTCTGAACCGAACAGAGACGCATGACCGCTTCGTCAGTGAGGAGCGATGAAGGGTCGGCTTTGGGTTATGCCGCGAATGGGAACGGCGGCGATTCCGCGTACCGGTGCGACCAGTTGGAAGAGGCGAATCAGCATATTCGTGCCCCATCGCACGACGGCGCGTCAATGGTGACGCCCCTCGGCAGCGCGAAGCAGATCGTCCGATCACGAAGGAGAAGGGTTTATGGAAAGCCGACCAGCCGCGTCGTCAAGCCGCTGGAGAGCGACGTGCTTGCGACTCGCGCGACGACGCGCATTCCGCGCCGCCGCAGTCGCGAGCGTCCTGATCCTGGCGCTGGCCACGAACGCATTTGCCAGCATCCCGGATCAATCCGATGTCTTCCATGGCTGCGTCGTATCCGGGAATATTCCCCTTCCCACCAAAGGCAGCCTGCGGCTCATCGACACCTCACGCGGCGAACAATGCAATCGGTACGAAACACCGGTTACCTGGTCCGAAAACGGCGTATCCGGCCCGACCGGTGTCACGGGAGCGACCGGACCAATCGGCGCGACCGGCGCGGCGGGGCTCGATGGTGCGTCGGGACCGACCGGCCCGCAGGGCATCACTGGGGAGAGCGGACCGACCGGACCAGCCGGTGCGGTCGGCGCGATGGGCCCAACCGGAGCCACCGGTGCGGTGGGACCAGCCGGTGCGAACGGTCTTAACGGACTTCCGGGCGCCGTTGGTGCCACCGGGCCAGCCGGAGACACCGGACCAATGGGAGCCACCGGCCCAGCGGGGCCAGCCGGTGCGAACGGTCTTGATGGTCTACCAGGCGCCGTCGGCGCGACCGGCGTGACTGGCGCGGTCGGCCCAATGGGAGCCACCGGACCGGCAGGGCCAGCCGGCGCGGATGGTCTTAACGGCCTTCCGGGTGCCGATGGTGCTGTTGGGGCGACGGGTCCAGCTGGAGCGACCGGCGCCACTGGTGACACCGGCCCCGCGGGCGGCATTTCCCAGTATGCGTACATCTATAACGTTGGGATTCAAGCGCCCTTGCTGCTCAGTCCCATCACGTTCGATACGAATGGTCCGATGTCGCCCGGCATCCTCCACGTGCCCGGAACGAGCACGGTCACGTTTGCGGAAGCAGGGACGTACAAGGTCACATATTCGATGAGCGGGTCTCTGCTGTCATCCACGACATCGCTGGCCATCTATCTCAACGGCGTAGCGGTGCCCGGAACGCAGTACAGCTCGACGACGTCCGGCGTCGGCGTGACCGGAGAGGCGATGATCACGGTTGCCGCAGGTGACGTGCTCACCGTCGTCAACACATCGCCGCTCATCACCAACGTGTCATCCACCCCGCCCAACGTCAACTCATCGTTGCTCATTGAGAAGATGGGGAACTAGCGGCAGGGAGCGCGAGACTCAGAGCACCCAGCCGCCTCACATCCAACGCCCGGCAGCAGACGCTGCCGGGCGTTGGCATTTTCGACAGCAATCGCGCTCGATCGTCAGTCCGCCATCGATGCGGGCTGCGGCGCCATCTTCGGCGGCACGGGATACGATCGCTTGCTGTGCGATAAGCCGCAGGCGACGAGCATCTCGGCGGTGCGCAGCGCTACCTGCAGCGGATTGACGACCGGCACGCCGACGGCGGCTTGCAGCTCGGCTGAGCGGAACGAAAGCGTGCCGCAGCCGAGCACCAGCACATCGGCGCGATCCTGCTCAATCGTCTCGCGGCTCACGTCAATTAACCGGCTGAAGGTCGCGTCGAGGTCGTTGTTCAGCTCCAGCACCGGGATACCGATCTGGCGCACCGACGCGAGTTTGGCGGCCACACCGGTGATAAGCGCCAGATTCTCTAACGGCCGCACGACGTTCTCCAGCACCGTCACGACGCTGAAACGATGCCCGAGATTGGCGGCCACCAGCATCGCCGTCGCGCCCGGCCCAACAACCGGGATATCGACGACCTCGCGCAGGGCGTCGAGCCCCGGATCGCCGAAGCAGCCCGGCACGATGGCGTCGAAGCCCTCGCGCTCCAACTCCATCGCCAGCTCCATGATGCCCGGCACCGAAAGATATTCGTCGTACATCGACTCGATGCTCGGCGGCCCACCGCTCGCCCGCCGCGCCACCAGTTCCACACCCGGACTGACAAACGCCTGCAACGCCGCCTGGCGGCTAGTCGGCCCAACATAGCAAATCCGCATCTTCCCCGCTCCTTCCTGAAACACGTCGCACCTGCCTCTATTGTCGCACGACCGCGCGACACGCGGGCTGGCCGAGCCGGTCGGCTCGGGACGTTCGGCGCTCCCCTCTATGCTATGATGCTGCGTACGAACGATACCCTCGGGCATACTGAATACGGAGGAGGAATCTTGATGAACGCACGGCCCGCTGGCCGCGAGAGCCGTTGGTCTCGGCGCACGCTGAGCCGCGCTCGGCGTCGCCTGCTGCTGGCAGCAGCCACCGCGAGTATCCTGCTGCTCGCGCTCGCCGCCAACGCCTTCGCCAGCATCCCCGATCAAAATCAGGTCTACCATGCCTGCATGCAGAGCGGGAACCTGCCGCTTCCCAATGCCGGCTCGATTCGGATGATCGATACCGAACGAGGCCAGAATTGCAATCGCTTCGAAACGCCGATCAGTTGGAACGCCAACGGTGTGGCGGGCGCCACCGGCGCGACCGGCCCATCCGGCCTGGCTGGTCCAAGCGGAGCGACAGGCGCAGCGGGCATGGATGGAGCGACGGGGCCAGCCGGCATCGCTGGAGCAACCGGCCCGGCCGGTGACGTTGGTCCGACCGGAGCGGCTGGTAGACCGGGGCCGACCGGAGCGGACGGGCCGACCGGTGACACCGGCCCGTCGGGGCCGAGTGGCCCCACTGGCCCAGCCAACACGAATCAGGCGGAATACGCGAGCCTCGTCAACGTCGGCGAACAGGTCGTGGCAAACGGTGAGATGCTCAATTTCGATACGAATCAACTGCTGTCGAGCGGCATCGTGTATGCACCGGGCCTGCCGTTCATCACGATTGCCACCCGGGGCGTCTACAAGATCACCTTCGACGTCTACGCGGCAACCACCGGATACCAGTTCGACGTTCTTCTCAACGGAGCACTCGTGCAGGACGCGGAATTCCGAACGACGGGGAACGAACTGCACGGGCAGACGCTCCTCTCCGTAGCGGCCGGCGACACCATCCAACTGATGGCGGTCACGCCCAGCACCGTGACACTGCTCAATGTGGGACCAATCAACGCGTCGATCATCATCGAGCAGGTGGGATCGGCGGCGCCCTGACGACCGCTCCTCGCGGAACGAAGCGCCCACCGATGAACCGGTGGGCGCTGTTTCATCTCAGCCGAACGATCCGAGTCAGGCGATCGCGGCCTCGACGACCTCACGAGCGTTCTGCAGCGCCCAGACGAGGCGATTCTGGCCGCGCGTCAGGTGCGCTTTCAGAACACCGCGCCGCGCCACGTCGTTCTTGGCGGACGGCATCGAGAGCGCCGATGCCAGATCGGGCAGCGGCGGCACGTTGAGCGCCGGATCGTGGAAGAACGGCTCCATCCGGCTAAAGTTGACCGGCACGAGAATGCGCGCCAGCCGCCGCTGGGCGAAGTTGAAACGGTCGGCGGCCGCACCGCTCGGCGTGCCCGCGTAGAGCGTCTGCAGCGACTCCTCCAGCGCGTCGAGCGCGGCGCGCGCCGGGGCGAAATCGAACTGATCGCCGGTCGCGTCCTGATACTTCGCCAGCGTCGCGCGGAAATCGGCGGTGGTGCAGGTCCAGTCGAACGGATGCAGCGGTGCGTTGATTGTGCGGAGCAGCGACGCGCCGTACATACGCATATCGCGCAGCAGATTGTCCTTGTCGGCGATGTCCATCAGGTCGTCTTCGGTGTGCCACTGGATGTTGGCGCCGCCGCCACCGACCGGGTAGTAGCCCTTCTCGTCGCGCAGCTCCTGCGACATCGTCGAGCTGAGCATGTAGAACGAGGTGATGCCGATTCCATTGAACGAGTAATCGCCGGCGCGCACCGGCCGCTCGGTTTGCGGCGTGATGCCGGTCGTCTCGCGAATGACCGTGTCGACAAACGGCTCCGTCTCGCTCATCGCCGTCAGTTCGTTATAGGTGTTGACCCAGCGGCAGCCGGGCGAATCGCAGTTGACCTGCGCCACGCAGTTGTTCGCCAGATCGATGGCGAAGTGATCGGCGAACCAGGT
>JAICWZ010000240.1 GCA_025966355.1 Thermomicrobiaceae bacterium | reverse complement strand
TCGCCGCGATCATGACGCCGATCCGCAGCACGTAGCTGATGTACAGCTCCATCGGATGCCCGCCCGGCGCCGCTGGTTCGCTCGTACCGTCGCTTTGTGATGGAGCATCGATCACGAAAGTCTCGCGCATCTAGAGCACCCCCACGCCGCGCAACAACATCTCCAACGCAACCGTCGCCAGCACCGGAAGGAAGAGCTTTCGAATCGTCTGGTTCTGAAAGCGAACGAGCAGCTTCGCCCCGGCTGTCGCGCCGATCAGAACGCCGAGCGCGACCGGCGCCGCGATGATCGGGATGACGTCGCCGCGCCAGAAATAAATGCCGGCGCTGGCAGCAGCGGTGACGCCGATCATGAAGTTGCTGGTCGCCGACGAAACCTTCATCGGCAGGCGCATGGCGGTGTCCATCGCCAGCACCTTGAGCGCGCCCGAGCCGATGCCGAGAAGCCCCGAGACGATTCCCGCCGCGTACATCATGCCGAAGCCGAGCGGCACGTTGGTGACGTTGTATGCGATTGACCCGCCCACCGCGCGATTCGGATAGCTGCTCGCCAGCTTTAAGCGTGTCGCGATCCGATCGTTGATGACCGCGTGTGGCAGATCCTCACCGAGCTTTTTGATCATCGGCACGATCGAGAAGAGCAGAATGACGCCGAAGAGAATGAAGAGGACACGGGCATTGAGATAGACCGCGACAAGCGCCCCGCTGACGGCACCGACCGACGTTGCGAGTTCGAGCAGCATCCCCACGCGCACGTTCGTCAGATGGTCGCGTACATAAGCTGCCGCCGCACCACTGGAAGTCGCGATCACGGAAACGATGCTGGCGCCGATGGCAAGTCGAATATCGAGCCCGAAGCCGATCGTCAGCAGCGGCACGATCAAGACGCCACCGCCAAGCCCGACGATTGAGCCGATTAGTCCAGCCGCGATCGCAGCCAGGAAGATCTCGAAGATGAAGAGATCGATGCCGCCCATGAACCGTCCCATTCGCAACGACGCACCGAAGACGAAGAACAGTGCTGCCGACCGCAGCTCATCCGTTACTCGTATAGTATAACAGACATAGAGCAGACATGATGGGGATACATGTCGAGCCGGGAGGCGATTCGCGCGTGTCTAGGCGAGGCTAGCGCCGGAGAGTCGGACGCGGAAGCGGTAGCGATCGCCACGAATGAGGCTGCGGCGAAGTTCGACCGGCCGATCGTCGCTGAAACCGGCCCGTTCGACCAGGAAGGCGGGATCGCCCGGGGCGAGGCCGAGCAGCGCGGCATCAACCGATTCGAGTTTGACCGGGCGCAGCGTTTCATCGGCGTGGGAGATGTGGACATCACAGATCTCTCGCAGCAGCTCGTGGAGCGCCTCATTCTGCAGCCGGTCGAGCGGCAACCGCTCCCCGTATTCGACCGGGAGATAGATCGTTTCGAGCACGAACGGTTCACCGTCGACGAGACGCAGGCGGCTGATCTCGAAAACCAGGCCGCTGTGCGATCCGGTGAGTATCGACGAAGCCTGCTCATCGATCGTTTGGCGGTAGCCGAGGATCTTGGTGCTCGGCAAGCGGCCCTGCGCTGTGAGCGTGCGGATGAAGCTATAGAGGCCATCCAGCGGCTGTTCGACATACGGCTCAGCGATGAAGGTGCCGACGCCGCGACGCCGGTTGAGGAGGCCGCGTCGCGCCAGCGAAGTGAGCGCCTGATTGACCGTCTGGCGGCTGACGCCAAGTTGTTCGGCCAGCTCCGGCTCGGGTGGCAACACGGTTCCCGGTTCAAGCTCGCCTAGCTGGATCGCCGCCAGCATCTGCTGGGCGATCTGCTCGTATAACGGCACACGACTCGTCGAATCGAGTTGCTGGATCACATCGGCAACGAAATCATCAATCGTCATGTCGCTAGTATGTCTTAACGCCCGTGCCCCTTGCCATCCCTGCCCTACTGATCCCCGACGCGTCGTTGCCAGCCTTCGGCAAAGAGCGGCAGGAAGTTGTGCGATTGATACGGGTGCCGCGCGATCTCATCGAGGTTGAGTTCGATGCCGAGCCCCGGTCGCTCGGGGACGCTGATGTAGCCGTCAATCACCTCGACCGAATGATCGATAATCTCGCGCTCCCAGTCGACGTTGAATTCGTCAAAGACCTCCTGCACGTAGAAGTTCGGGCAGGCGGCCCCGAGCTGGATGCAGGCAGCCGTCGCCACCGGGCCCTGGGCGTTATGCGGCGCGACGACGCCATAGAAGGCGTCGGCCATCCCGATCACCTTGCGGGCGTTCCAGAGTCCACCGAGATTGAGCGGCTCCGGTTGCAAGATGTGCACGGCATTACGCGCCAGGAGTTCGGCGAACTGGTGAATCGACGAAAAGCTCTCGCCGGTTGCGATCGGGATGTTCAGATGCCGCGCCACTTCGACCACGGCGTCGATGTTCTGATGTGGCGTCGGCTCTTCGAACCAGGCGGGCATGAACGGCTCCAGCCGCTCGCCGATCCGCACCGCACTCGCCACGCTGAAGCGGCAATGCCCCTCGATCATCAGGTCGATCTCCGGCCCGACCGTCTCACGCACCGCTTCGACGATGGCGATCGAGAGATCTTCGTCGCGCCGGTCGGTGACGCGGTAGGCGACGCCGAACGGATCGAACTTGAGCGCGGTGTAGCCACGCCGGACGACCTCACGCGCGCCGTCGGCGAACGCGTCGGGCGTCCGCTCGCCGCGATACCAGCCGTTGGCGTAGGCACGCAGCTTCTCGTGATAGCGCCCGCCGAGCAGGTTGTGCACCGGCTGGCCGGTCGCCTTGCCGATGATGTCCCAGCAGGCCATCTCAACCGCCGCCACGGCGCAGCCGTGTATCTGGCCGCCTTCAGAATAAACATCCCGTGTCATGCGCTGGGTGAGCGTTTCGATCTGGAACGGATCGAGTCCGATGAAGCGCGGCTCCAGTTCATGAATGGTGGCCTCCACCGTGCGTCCCAGGGCGTTCAGCGTCCCTTCGCCGATGCCGCTGATCCCCTCGTCTGTCGCCAGCGCGACAAAGAGCCAGTTCTTCCACGGATTGCCACAGAGATAGGTCGTGACGCCGGTGATTTTCATCGTGAGTGAGTCTCCTTTGCCATTTGCCACACAACCTATCCCGCTATGCATGCCGCCGGGGAGACGGGCGCCGCCTGAACGGCGCGCCGGGCGTCATCAATGACGCCCCTACGACGGGGCCGTCGTGTGCCGCGTGCATGACGTAGGGGTTTGATTGATCAAACCCGGCCGATGCGCGAATGCGCGAGGCGTGTCCCAACCATGTCAATCATCCGCCGCCTGCGGCACGCGCGAGGGCGAGACGAGGCCGGAGCGGACGTCAGCCTCAACCAATAGGAGATCGCGGCGCTCAGGCGGGCCAAAGCCGCCACCGCCTGGGATGTGCAGTTCAAGTCGATCGTCCGGAGCCTCCAGGATGACCTGACCCGATCCAAGTTCTTCGATGGAAAGCTGATGACCGTTGACGATGATCTCGGTGCACGGACCGTCCTCACCGCCGTCCATACCGGCCGCCGGAAAGCGGAGCCGGTCGGGGTTGAGGAAGAACGAGAGCGGACGATCGTAGCCCGGCAGCGGACTGAAGACAATTTGGTGGCCAAAGGCGCCGCGCCACTGCCCGGCGCCGGCCGAATCAGGGCGTAGCGATCGCTGGTGTATGAGCACCGGCGTGCGGAGCTCGAAGACCTCGCACGGCACGTTGCGCGCGCTGCTCGGGAAGCAGTTGCGGCCGATGCCGTCGCGTCCCTGACTCGCGCCGCGCCCGCCTGCGGTGAAGAAGTGCGCGTTGTAGAAGCTGCCGTTCCGTTCCTGGCCATAGACGTGGATCGAACTCATCAGGCCGTTGCCCGCCTGCACGCGGTCGGGCATCACCGTCTCCAGCGCGCCGAACAGCAGCGCGTGCAGATGCCAGCCGGTGCGCACGCGCGAGCCGACCGAGGCCGGAACATCGCAATTCAGGATCGAGCCCTCCGGCGCGGAGATCCTGAATGGGCGGAAGGCGCCTTCGTTGGCCGGCACCGTTGGCGACAGGAGACACTTGAGCGGATAGACGGTGTGTGCCTGCGAGTAGATCAGGGTGCAGTTGAGCCCGCCACGCGCCCGCT
>JAICWZ010000512.1 GCA_025966355.1 Thermomicrobiaceae bacterium | reverse complement strand
TGACCGCCGCCGTTGGTGATGACGTAGTGGATTCTCGCCTTCTCCATAACATGCTCGCGCATGTAGTTGACGCCGACGTTCATAAGTTCGACCGCGTCGAGCGCCGAGCGGCCGTGCTCTGGATGCGCCGCTGCGTGCGCTGTTTGGCCATGGAAGTGGAACTTGATGTGATCGATGGCGAGGCTGCTGGAGACGGCGACCGTATTGCTCGCCCAGGGGTGCCAGGTGAGCGCGGCATCGAGATCATGGAAGACGCCGTCGCGCGCCATGAAGACTTTTCCTGCGCCCGTCTCTTCGGCCGGGCAGCCATAATAGCGAACCGTCCCAGGTTTGCCGCTCTCTTCGAGCCACGCCTTCAGCGCCACGGCCGCCGCCAGCGAGGCGGTGCCGAGCATGTTGTGCCCGCAACCGTGACCCGGTCCACCGGCGACAACCTGCTTCTGCGACGTCGACGCCGTCTGTGACAGGTTCGGCAGCGCGTCGTATTCACCGAGGAAACCGATGATCGGCGAACCGCTGCCCCATTCGCCGTAAAAGGCGGTCGGCATTCCGCCGACGTTCGACTTGATGTCGAACCCTTCTTTCGCCAGAAATTCGGACTGCAACTGGCAGGCGTACGTTTCGGCCAGCGCCACCTGCGGATGAGCCCAGATATCGTCCGACATGTCGATGAAGCGCTCGCGCCGCTCATCGATCCAATCGGCGGGACCCCAGTTCTTCGCCATATACATCTCCTTCATACCGGCGCGATCACCTCCGACCGCGCAAATCGATCGTGCCCGCATTCTAAACCGAACCGGGCAAACGGCGCTCCAAACGATTATGGCGACGACAGAAGCGGTATCATCCCTGTCATCGATGCCATGCGATGTTCGCATACAAACGATTCGAGACGGCAACGGATGTTTCACCGCCCTGAGACGACCGGCGTTCGGTCCGATGACCGAAACACCGAAGCTCCAGCAATCGACCGGAATCGGCTGCGCGCGACCCTTCGGCTCATCTTCGATGACGAGACGGCGGACCGTATCGTGGCGAATGCCGGTTCGGACTCGATCGAGGCGATGATCAAGCGGGTGGTGAGCGCCGTCAAATGGGAATGGCGCACAGCCAAGATCCGCCGGCGACTTCGAAGGCAGCCGCATGAAGACACTGAGCGTCCGCTCGGACCGCGTTCTGGGACCTCAGCACGCGGTGCGACCACGCTCGCGCTGCATCTCGGCCTCGGGCTGCCTATCGTAACGATCGCTCGAGCCACATCGACCGGCGCCGGGCAACTCGGGGATGATCTCTATCAGACGCGCCTGAGCCTCGAGCCGCGTATCAAACCGGCCTGCGCCCAGTTCGTCTCCTCGATCGGCCGCTATCGCGACGGCTCGCTGGACATCACGGCGCGCGCCACGCTCATCCAGCACGCCCAGCACTGTCCCGCCTGCCGCACCGCGATCGACCGCTTCCAGGCGCTCGACGCGCGGCTGCTTGATCGGATCGAGCAGGAACGAGCTGGACTCCCGCCGCTCGCCGAACCGGCCAGGGTTGGCGGGGTCGCGGGCTTGCGCAAACCGATCGCGCTCATCTCGGTTGCAGCGCTCATCGTCGTCATTGGCGCGGGAGGTTTCGCCGTCGCGCATAGCCGTCAAGACAACGCGGAGAGCACGGCAAGCGGCCCAACGCTGAGCGGTTGGCTCCTGACCGCCGATGTGTCCGGCAATCTGACGGCGCTCAACCTGGCTGGCGGGCAGCAACGGCCGTTCGACACTGACACACCACCCACGCAACCGGGGTACGTTCCGTCGTCAACGGCGTTGTCTCCCGATGGCACGATGATCGCGAACCAGGTCGTCAGCACCTCACAATCACGGTCTCAAGACCTGGTCATTGAAACGACAAACGCCAAAAAGGTCAACACGATACGCCTCACCGAACCGTCGATTCGCTTCGCGGGCTGGCTCGGAAACTCGACGGTGCTTGAAATCTCTTCTCCTCCGCAAGAGCATGGGGAAAGTGCCGACGACTACTTCACCCGCGCGGAAACACATGCCGTGTTGACCGGTGTCAATATCTCCACCGGGGATGAACAGAAACTCTTCACCGGCGCGATAACCGATGTCTTTCCATCACCGGACAGCACGATGATCGCAAT
>JAICWZ010000344.1 GCA_025966355.1 Thermomicrobiaceae bacterium | reverse complement strand
GAGCGAGTTGTTGCAGATCATCCGGGGCGAAGCGTGACCGACAACGAGCGCCCAACGACGGAGGCACCTGAGGCCGGCACACCAATCGAAATCGTCAAACTCCGTCCGGACGGAAGCGAAGCGATCCGCTATCCGGGCGAGGTCATTCCTGCGCCGCATAGCTGGATCGCGGCGCGCGCACCCTGGGGTCAGCGACGAGTCGATCTCGGCTATCTCGTCTTCGAACCGAACGACATCTTCCTCGAATTCTTTTCCACGGTTGAACCGCTCAACGTCTTCGCCATTTTCTCCACGGACGGCCTCCTCAAAGGCTGGTACTGCAATGTCACGCGCCCGAGTTGGGTGTGCGACAACGAAGTCTACTGGCACGACCTGTATGTCGATGTTGTCGCCTATCCCGATGGCGCTGATGTTCGCGTGCTCGACGAAGACGAACTGGCTGATTCAGGCGTCGAAGTGACCGACCCGGCCCTCTACCAGCTGATCGCAAAGGGCCGAGCGCGGCTGCTCGAGATGATCGCCGCCAACGAGTACCCCTTCACCGAGCGCACGCTTCCCAAATAGCCTCGCTGACACACGAGACGCTTGGAATTTGAAGAACAGCCTTGTCCCGTCATTCTGAGCCGCAGCGAAGAATCTCTCATGCGTACTCAAGAGCATGATGAACGGGAAACGGAGAAGAGATTCTTCGCTGCGGCTCAGAATGACAGGTGTGGGATCAAAGTATGACTCCGAGAGACGCCCCTGTTGATGAACCGATCATTTGTTCTGTTACAATAACCGCGTGATCCGAGGTGGGAAGAGAGGGTACGATGCCAGACGCGCGAATCACGCGTGACGAAGCCCGAGCGATCTCGATCATCGCACAGGGGCTCGATGATCGGCCGAACAAAAAGCCAACCACGGAGCCGGTCTTCGAGATGATCCGCCGCATCGGCTGCCTGCAGATCGACACCATCTCGGTCGTCGCGCGCAGCCATTACCTCGTACTCTGGAGCCGCCTCGGGAACTATGACCAGCGAGCGCTCGACGAACTGCACTACCCCGACCGGCAGATCTTTGAATATTGGGGCCACGCCGCGTCGTTCCTGCCGATCGAGCTCTATCCCTATATGCGGCGCAAGATGCTCGAGCGCCAGGAAAAACCGCATGAATGGACCGTTGAAAACGTTGCCGTGCTGGATCAGGTAATCGAGGCGATCCGCCAGCATGGGCCAATCCACTCAGGCCATTTCGAGCGTCCGAACAAAGAAGAAAAGATCGACGGCTGGTCGTGGTACGGCGGCAAGCCGACCAACGTCGCCTTCGACGTCCTCTGGCTCAACGGAACACTCGGTATCGATCGTCGCATCAATTTTCAGCGTTACTACGATCTGAACGAGCGTATCTTCCCCGAATTGCACGCCGCCGATCTCCCCGACGAGGATGAAGAACGTCGCGTGCTGGCGACGCGAGCGGTCCAGGCGATGGGAGTTGCCCGGTCGATCTGGCTCAACGACTACTTCCGGACCTACTGGGGCGTTCGCGGCCACAACTCACCGAAACCGCAGACGATTCTGGACGATCTGGCCGAGCGCGACGTCATCTTTCCGGTGGAAATCGACGGTCTCGGTGAGGCATATATCGCCGAATCGAATCGCCGCGTTCTCGACGAGGTGCGTGCGGGAAGGCGGCCGAGTCGCACCGTCTTTCTCTCGCCATTCGACAATCTCATTTGGGATCGCGCGCGTACGTCCCAGCTGTTCGACTTCGACTATCGCATCGAGTGCTACACACCGGCTGCCAAGCGCGTCTACGGCTACTTCACGCTGCCGATTCTCGATCAGGGGAAGCTGATCGGGCGGCTCGATCCGAAGGTCGACCGCAAGACGAAGGTGTTTCAGATCAAGGCGCTGCATTTGGAGCCGGGAGTACGGATGAGCAAAGCGCGCGCCCGCCGCATTCTCAAGACGATGCGCGACTTCGCGACGTTCCACGAAGCGACGGTCTCGGTGATTGAGGCGGGACCGCCTGAACTGATCGGTCGATACGAGGTCTAGTGGGCGCCGCTCACCGGATCGCTAGCGGAAGCGATAGGTGATGCGACCGCGTTCGAGATCGTACGGGGAGAGTTCCAGACGAACCTTGTCGCCGATGAGGATACGGATGAAGTTCTTGCGCATCTTGCCGGATGCGTGCGCCAGCACCTTGTGGCCGTTTTCCAACTCAACGGTAAACATGGCGTTCGGCAGGGCCTCAACGACGGCCCCTTCAGCCTGGATCATGTCAGATCTTGCCAAGCGATGGTCTCCTTTCAGGAGCAATTCAACTGTCTAAGTCATGTATGTGCATTTGATGTGCCGCGTCGCCCTTAGGCGGCGACCGGCCGGCTGCCGATTATACTCGCGCGGTTGCGTCTTACCGGCAAGCCTCGTATGATCATACCAAGAATTACGTAGATTTTGCCATACTCAAGGGACCCGATGGCGAACCTTCCGCACGACACCGCAGACAATTCGGCCAACTGGCTGACGATCGACGCCGCCTGTCAACTGCTCGGCGTTGACCAGTCGACCTTACGACGCTGGAGCGATTCGGGCAAAGTTCCCGTGTTCCGCACACCCGGCGGTCATCGCCGCTACAACGAGGAAGATCTCAAGGCACTGCTCCATGGCGAAGCGCGCCCGCGACGACGGATGAGCCGGCAGGTGCTCACCGACCTTTCGTTCTCTGCCTACGAAAGCGATTTTCTGCGCCAGGTCCGCTCGCGACGCTGGTATCGCGCCTACAACGCACGCCAGCTCGAAGAGCTTCGCGCGCTCGGACGTAAGCTGGTCGATCTGGCGATTCGCACCATCAGCGATCGCACCGACCATGAACAGATCGCCGAAGAAGGCCAGGCGATCGGCCGGCGCTACGGCACGATGAGCGCCGAAGCCGGACTCTCGGCCGACGACGCCGTCGAGGCGTTCCTCTTCTTCCGCTACCCGGTTATCCAGGCGATGACACGTTTCATCGAAGAAGAGCAGATTCCAGTCAAGCGCTCGGGTCGCATCCACATGGAGATCAGCCAGTTCCTCGATCAGGTTCTGGTCGCCACCGTCTCCGCGCACACGGCCGCGAACGGCTAAATACACGCAATGATGGCGGGTCTGCCACATCTCTAAGCCAATACAGGCCGACGCTCCCTGGCCGTTTTAGAGACGGACGCGAAGCCAAAGCCCCGAT
>JAICWZ010000461.1 GCA_025966355.1 Thermomicrobiaceae bacterium | reverse complement strand
GCCGGCGCCGAATGGGCCAAGGCCGAGGAACACTTCGAGCAATTAATCAAACGCGCGCTCGTTGAAGATGGCCCGCATTTCATCGGCGTCCGCGTCGATCAATCGCCCGGCCAGGCCCGCCCCGAGCGCGACCCGGTCATCCTCAAAGATCGCTTCATGCGCGGCATCGGCGTGAAAGAGACGGTCGGTTAGCAAACGATGCCGCTCGCAGAGGGGCAGAGAGCGCTGAGTTTTTTCAAGGATCAAGAACTCTGCGTACCCTGCGCCTCTGCGATCGGCATTTCGTCGTGGCTGCCGCGCAGTAAGAGCAGAGCCAGCGGGATGATCAAGATGATCGCGAAGATCGCGCTGGTGAAGAAGATCGCATTCATCGCAACGGACTGATAGAGCGGCGTAAACCAGAGCGGACAGACGGCCAACGCGAGGAACCGCGCGCTGCCGAAGAGCGACGACGCCGTACCCCGATTCCTGGGCGATAGATTGACCGCCAGAGTGCTCAACCCCGTCCACGAGACAATGCTTGTCGCGCCGAGCAGAAAGTAGCCGGCCGAAAAGACCAGCGATGCGGGCGCCAGCCCCATGATAATCAGCGATAACGCGACACCGATCATACTCGACGCCACACTGCGAAATACCCCGAAACGCTCGACGATGTAGCCGGAAACGGGGCCGAACAGCAGTCCGGCGAGCCCGTAGGTCGCCAGAATCAGGCCGGCCGAGGAGACACTGATCCCCCACTGCTGACCGAGATAGTCGGCGAAAAGATAACCAGGCCCACGAATCGCGTTGCTGGCGATAAACGCGAGGAGCGCCAGCAGGATCATGCGCACGCCGAGTGCGCTGGCCATGGTACGAATATCAGCACGCAGATCATGCCCATGCCGGCCCACCGGCACGGCGTCACGATGCCGCTGAAACCAGAGAATGATCCAAACGAGCAGAAGCCAGTTCGAGACGCCAAACGCCAGATATGGCAGGCGCCAGCTCATGTCTCCGAGCACCCCGCCGAGCAGCGGCGCCAGCATCGTGCCGGCCAGATTGGAGGTATTGAGAAAGCCCATCGTGTGGCTCAGGCGCGGCCCCGGTACGATATCGCCGAGCGTCGCCATCAAGAGTGGCGAGGTGAAAGCGTTCATCGCGCCCTGGAACACCTGCAGCAGCAGGAAGATCTGGAAATTTGGCGCCAGCCCGGTCAGCACCGTGGCGACGCCGAAACCGCCGAAGCCGATAATGAGCGAGGTGCGGCGCGATGTCAGATCGGAGATGCCGCCCGAGACGAGCTGCACCACGCCGTAGGGCAGCATGTAGGCCGGGACGGCGAGCGACAGCACCGAGCGATCGACGCCGAAGGCGCCCATCAGCACGGCAAAGAGGACCGGGACAACGCCGCCGCCCATCGGGCCGCTCATCCCGCCGAGGTAGAACGGCAAGAGTTGCCACGTCGAAAAATCGGGCGTTGACCTGACGGACGACGGCATCTCCTCGGTTACGATGCGCCGCCGTCTTGCCCCACGAAGGCGTCGTAGACGACCTTCGAGAGCTTCGCCAGCAGCTCGGTCGCGGCCACGCCGCTTTCGGCGCGCTTCGACATCAGCGCGATGCCGTAGGTCGTGTCACCCGCGTAGACGATGCCGATATCGTTGCGCACACCCTTGACCGAACCGGTCTTATGCGCCACCTGCACCCCGAAGGGGAGCAGCGCCGGGATGCGCTCGGCGAACTTCTGGCGCTTCAGAATGTCAATCACGGCGTCACGCGAGGCGGCGCTCAGCCCGTCGCCCTTGTGGATCGTCTCAACCAGGTGAAGCAGGTCGTTCGGCGTCGAGATATCGTTGTCGGGCGTCTCCTTAAGCGCGTTGCTTTCCCAGGGCGAATCGGTCTCATCGAGGCGCCGCTTGAGTTCCGCATAGGTGAGCGACGGGTCGGCTGGATCGAGGTTCTGCAGACCGGCCAGGATCTCCCAGCAGCCAAGCGGCAGATGCGTCTGCGTCATGCCAAGGCGCGCTAACGTCTCGGCCACCGGACCGCGTCCGATCAGGTCGTAGATGATGTCGGTCCCGGCGTTGTCGCTGACGACGATCATCAGCGTGGCGATGTCCTTGACGGTCAACACCGCACCGGCATCGAGGTCCTGCAAGACGCCGGAGCCGGGCACGCGCTGGCGGTCCTCGAAGGTAATGCGCATGGCTGGATCGATAATCCCCTGGTCGACCTGACGATAGAGTTCGTAGAGCAGCGCGGTCTTGAAGGTGCTGGCGGTCGGGAAAATCGTGTCGGCGTTGTAACGAATTTCGTCACCGCTGCCGAAATCTTTGGCAGCTAGGCCGACGACACCGTCGAACGGTTCAACGAGCGCGCGAATCTGGTCCATGGCCCCGGTTGGCTCGGCGTTCATCTCGTTTCCTTCTCTTCAAGTTGCGACCGTTTTTCGCAGAGCCACGGT
>JAICWZ010000340.1 GCA_025966355.1 Thermomicrobiaceae bacterium | reverse complement strand
CGGGCAGATCGCCCGTGACGATGTGGCCGATCCGAAGAGCGGTGAAACGCTGGTCGAAGCCGGGACGATGCTGGACGAGGCGACCATCGCCAAGCTCGTTGCGGCGGGCGTGCAGTCGATGCGCGCCGAACCGTTCGTCAGCGATGAAATCGAATATCTGACGGCCGATCGCGAAGAGCAGTTCACGATCGCTCAGGCGAACACGCCACTGGGCGAAGGTGCGCGCTTTACCGAAGATCACGTCGAGGCGCGGCGCGGTGAGCGCTTCGTCGCGGAGCCGCCGGAACGCATCGACTACATGGACGTCTCGCCGAAGCAGGTTGTTTCGGTGGCGGCGGCCTGCATCCCGTTCCTGGAGCATGACGATGCCAACCGCGCCCTCATGGGTGCGAACATGCAGCGCCAGGCGGTGCCGTTGCTGCGACCGAGTTCGCCGGTCGTCGGCACCGGAGTCGAATATCTGGCCGCACGCGATTCGGGCCAGGTGGTCGTCGCCAAGAAACCGGGTACGGTCAAGAACGTCACCGGGCGGCAGATTGTCATCACCGAGGATGGTGGTGGCGAGCATGTCTATAACCTGCAGAAGTTCGTCCGATCGAATCAGGACACCTGCATCAACCAGCGGCCGATCGTGACGAAGGGTCAGCAGGTCGAGGCGAATACGATCATCGCTGATAGCTCCAGCACGGATAATGGCGAGCTGGCGCTCGGGCAGAATGTGCTTGTTGCGTTCATGTCGTGGGAAGGTGGCAACTTCGAAGATGCCATCTTGCTCTCGGAGCGACTGGTGCGCGAGGACATCTATACCTCGATCCACATTGAGAAATACGAGACCGAAGCACGCGACACCAAGCTCGGACCCGAAGAGATCACCCGCGACATCCCGAACGTCGGCGAGGACAGCCTGGCGAATCTCGACGAAAACGGCGTGATCCGCATCGGTGCCGAGGTGCGACCGAACGACATTCTCGTCGGCAAGGTCACACCGCGTGGTGAAACGGAACTTTCGGCGGAAGAGCGATTGCTGCGCGCGATCTTCGGCGAGAAGGCGCGCGAGGTGAAGGACACCAGCCTTCGCGTGCCCCACGGCGTGCACGGCAAGATCATCGACGTCAAGCGCTTCAAGCGCGAAGAAGGCACCGATCACGAACTACCGGCCGGTGTCAACGAAATGGTGCGCGTCAGCATCGCCCAGAAGCGAAAGATCTCCGAGGGCGACAAGATGGCCGGCCGTCACGGCAACAAGGGCGTGATCTCGCGGATTCTGCCGATCGAGGACATGCCGTATCTGCCGGATGGTACTCCGGTTGACATCATTTTGAACCCGATCGGCGTACCGTCGCGCATGAACATCGGTCAGGTGCTGGAAACACACCTCGGCTGGGCGGCGGCCGCGCTCGATATGAAGATCGCGACGCCGGTCTTTGACGGCGCATCCGAGGACGAGATTCGTGAACTGCTCTCCGATGCCAAGCTGCCGCTCGACGGAAAAGTCGAACTGTACGACGGGCGGACGGGTGAAATGTTCGATCGGCCGGTCACCGTTGGCATCATCTACATGCTGAAGCTGGCGCATCTGGTCGAGGACAAGATCCACTCGCGTTCGACTGGCCCGTACTCATTGGTGACGCAGCAGCCGCTCGGCGGCAAGGCGCAATTCGGCGGTCAGCGGTTCGGCGAGATGGAAGTCTGGGCGCTGGAAGCGTACGGCGCCGCGCATATTCTGCAAGAGATGCTGACGGTCAAGTCGGACGATGTCGTCGGTCGTGTGAAGACGTATGAGGCGATCGTCAAGGGAGAGCCGATCGTCGAAGCCGGCGTGCCGGAGTCGTTCAAGGTTCTCGTCAAGGAGTTGCGAAGTCTGGGCCTCTCGATCGAAGTGATCAACGAGGACGAGCAGACGATCGAGTTCTCCGAAGATACGTCACGAGATCTGCTGACGAACCTCGACCGCATCAACCTGAGCGGATTCGAGCGGACCGAAGACTAGTGAATTGGTGATGGACAGACCATGACAGCAACAGCAACAAGGAACCGAGATTCGCAGAGGGTCTTCGACGTCAACAATTTCGACGCGATCCGGATCAGCCTGGCATCGCCGGAGGCGATCCGCAGTTGGTCGTACGGCGAAGTCACCAAGCCGGAGACGATCAACTATCGTACGTTGAAGCCCGAACATGGCGGGCTGTTCTGCGAACGTATCTTTGGTCCGACCAAGGACTTCGAATGCTACTGCGGTAAATACAAGCGTGTGCGCCACGCCGGAACGATCTGCGACAAGTGCGGCGTCGAAGTCACACGGTCGAAGGTTCGTCGCGAGCGCATGGGCCACATCGAGTTGGCCGCGCCGGTGGCGCACATCTGGTACGTCAAGGGGACGCCGAGCCGGCTCGGACTGCTGCTCGACATCTCGCCGCGCAACCTGGAGCGCGTCCTCTATTTCGCGTCGTACTTGATCACGTCGGTTCAGGCGGAGGAGCGCGATGAGCTCGTCCGCACAATTCACGCGGAGCTGGCGGCCGAGTTGGAAGAACTCGACGGCGAACTGAGCACGCGACGTGACGAAATCGTGGGCGAGATCAAGGCGGAGCTGGATAACCTGCTGCAAGGCGCGACAAGCCTGGAGCATACCGTCGAGCAGCAGTTGACGGAACAGCGCGAGGCGCTGGAAACCGAAGCGAATGCAGTGCGCGAGCAGTTGCAGTCGCAGCTGAACAACGCCGCCGAGTTCGACGTGAACTTCCACGGTCAGACTGTCGTGCGTGCCGGCGAGAATATTAACGAAGATCGCATCCGGGCGCTAAACGATATCGTCAACGCCGAGTTGGAAGAGATTTCGACGCAGGCGGAGCACGACGTCACCAGCGGTAATGCGCTGGCCGAGGCGGAGCGCGATCAGCTGCAAGGGCAGGCGGACGAGCGCGTGCGCAAGTTCGAAGCCGAAATCGAGCAACAGAAGACGGCATTGCGCGCAGAAGCCGACAACATGGTGAAGCAGATCTCGGACATGAAAGAACTTCAGGTTCTGACCGAGACGCAATACCGTGAACTGACCGAGCTGGCGCCGGGTGTCTTCTCGGCCAGCATGGGCGCCGAAGCGGTGTACGACGTCGTCGCCAAGATGGATCTGGACCAGCTGGCGTCCGACCTGCGGCTCGACATTCAGAACATGAGCGGCATGCGGCGCAAGAAGGCAACCAAGCGGCTGCGCGTCGTCGAGGCGCTGCGGCGCAGCGGCAACCGGCCGGAGT
>JAICWZ010000545.1 GCA_025966355.1 Thermomicrobiaceae bacterium | reverse complement strand
TGGCGCTCTGCGCCGCGACGTACTCGCTCGGTTTTGCGCTGGCGGGCGTCTTCGTCCTCTCGCGTCGGGCCAATCTGCTCGCCAACTTCCTGCAGAGCCCGATCTACCTGCTGAGTGGGATGATCGTGCCGATCTCGGCGCTGCCGGGGCCGATGCGCTGGCTGGCCGAGGTCTTCCCGCTCAGTGCCGGAATGAACGCGCTGCGACAGTCACTGCTGGCCGGTGCCGGGCTTGGGGACATCGCGGGCGACCTCACCCGGCTCATCAGCCTGTCAGCCATCCTCTTGATCTTTGGTCTCTTCATGCTACGGAGAGTGGAACGTGTCGCAAAGAGTGGCGCCGAACTTGATTTCGATTGAACTGCGCGCGATCAAAGCGGCGTGGATCGCGATGCTGAAGGAGCGGCTGGAGCAATTCGGACGCCAGGGGATGTTAGTCATCTGGGCGATCCGGCCGATCTTCGACCTGGCGATCGCTGCGCTCGTCTACGCCGGTGGCGCGAAAGATCTGGTGCCGTATATCGTCGTCTCGATGACGGCCAACTCGCTCGTCTGGAACAGCATCTTCTGGGTCGGCGAGATCCTCGATCGCGAGCGTCAGAAGGGTACGCTGCTCTCGCTCTTTCTGGCGCCCTGTTCGCGTCTTAGCTGGCTGATCGGCTTTGCCGCCTCCGGCATCGTGGAGACATCGATCGCCGCGCTCACCGTCGGCATCTCGGGCGTGCTGCTCTTCGATGTCTCATTCGATCCGAACTACCTGACACTGGCGGTCGTCCTGCCATTGTTCGTCGCTTCGCTTATCGGCATCGGGCTGATCATGAGCGGACTCGGGCTGATCACCAAACACGCGAACGAACTGTCGAACGTCGTCTTCCCGATTCTGGTCGTCCTCGGTGGCGCCTACTACCCGGTGAGCCGGTTGCCCGAAGTGCCGCGCATCCTGGCGCACCTCTTGCCGCTCGGTTACGGCTTCCAGGCGCTCGCCGATGCCGCCTTGCACCACGCTTCGCTCGCGGATGTCAGCCATTCCGTCATTCCGCTCCTCGGCTTCGCCATCGTTCTCCCGATCGTCGGTGCGCTTCTCTTCCGCGCTCTGGAACATGCCGTTCGCCGGAGTGGGGAGCTCGAGCTCTATTGAATCTGCTGAACGACTGACCTGAATTCGCGGCCAACCTGATTCAAAGGGGTTCTCGATGATTCATGCATCGCGCGCGATGCCGCTGGGACAACGTACGCCGTTTTTCGGGTTCCTGGCGGCCAATCTCATCTCGAACATTGGCTCGACCCTGACGGTGATCGCGCTTCCCTGGTTCGTCTTGCAGACGACCGGCAGCGCAGCCAAGGCCGGTATCACGCTGGCGGTCGATACCTTGCCGATCGCGCTGGCGGGCGTGCTGGCCGGTACGCTGGTCGACCGCATCGGGCTCAAGCGGAGCAGTATCATCAGCGATCTCGGCAGCGGGCTCTTCATCGCGCTCATCCCGCTGCTCTATCAATTCGATCTGCTCGCCTTCCCCGTGCTCCTCGCGCTCGTTTTCTGCGCCTCGCTCTTCTATACACCGGGGTCGACCGCCCGGCGCAGCCTCCTGCCCGATCTGGCCGAACTTGGCGCGATCTCGCTGGAGCGAGCCAACAGTATGGCGCAGGGAGTGCGGCGCACCGCGTTTCTGCTGGGACCGCCGCTTGGCGGAGTGCTGGTGGTGCTCGTCTCGACCAGCAAGACGCTCTGGTTCGACGCGCTCAGTTTCGTCGTTTCCGCCGTGATCGTATCGCTGGTCGTGCCGCGCATCTCGCACACGCGGACCGAACCGTCGAGCGGCTATCTCGAAGAGTTGCGCGTCGGCATGCGTTTTCTGCGGCAGGATCGCGTGCTCTTCTGGCTGGTGTTGACGTTCAGCGTCGGTAGTCTGGTGGCCGAACCGCTCTACACGATCGTGATGCCGGTCTATGCCAAGCAGGTCTACGGC
>JAICWZ010000432.1 GCA_025966355.1 Thermomicrobiaceae bacterium | reverse complement strand
TTGATGAGCCAGGTGCCGATGTCCGGTTTCCACACGCGTATTCATCCCGAAATGATTGAGCCGTATATCGGCATGGGTTTCACCGCCGAACGGGTGGCGCAGCGCTGGGGGATTCCGCGGGAGGAGCAGGATCAGTACGCCTTTGAGAGCCAGAGAAAGGCAGCCTGTGCCTGGAACGAAGGGCGCTACGACGAACAGATCGTGCCGATTCCGACGGGTATCGGTCAGTCCTCGTCGTTCTGTCGAGACGAAACGATCCGGCCGGAAACGACCGTCGAACGCTTGGCCAAGTTGCGCCCGGCGTTCAACGTCAAAGGGACGGTTACGGCCGGTAATTCGAGCCCGTTTTCCGACGGTTCGGCGGCGCTCATCATCATGTCGCGCGAGAAGGCCGATCAACTCGGTTTGAAGCCGCTGGCGCGCTTCATTACCTTCGCGGTCGCCGGAGTTGAGCCTGACGTTATGGGGATCGGTCCGACGGTGGCGGTTCCGAAGGCGCTCAAGCGGGCCGGTTTATCGTTGAATGACATAAAGCTCATCGAGTTTAACGAAGCGTTCGCGGCGCAAGTGCTCGCTGTCGTGCGGGAGCTCGATCTCCCGACCGAGATTCTCAACGTCAATGGCGGCGCCATTGCGCTGGGCCATCCGCTTGGCGCGACCGGCGCCAAGCTGGCGACCAGCCTGATTCACGAACTCCGTTCACGCGGCGGCGGCATCGGCCTGGTCACGATGTGTATTGGCGGTGGGATGGGCGCGGCGGGTCTGTTCGAAGTCTTTGCCGCCTGATTCGCGAAAGGACGACCGATGGCTGCTGAACCCGAACTCGCCAAACGCGGTGGCGGCTGGCTGCTGGAAGCGCCCACGTCGATTTACTCACCCGAAGACTTTGACGATGCGACGCGCGAATTGGCGAAAATCACCCGCCAATTCGTCGAGCGCGATGTGCTGCCGAAGATCGAGCGGATGGAAGCGGGCGCGCTCGAACTGAACGTGCCGTTGATGGAACGCGCCGGAGAACTGGGCGCGCTCTCGGTCGAGGTCCCCGAGGAATATGGCGGACTCGATCTGCCGAAGGTTGTCTCGGCGGTCGTCACCGAAGAGCTTGCCGCCGCCGGCGGCTTCGCCGTCACGATGACCGCGCATACCTCGATCGGCACTCTGCCGCTTGTCTATTTCGGCACCGAGGAGCAAAAGCGTCGTTATCTACCGAAACTTGCGTCGGGTGAATGGATCGCTGCTTACGCGCTGACGGAAGCGAATTCCGGATCGGACGCGCTCGCCGCTCGCACTCGAGCGACGCTCTCGGACGACCGAACCCACTATCTGCTCAACGGACCGAAGCAAGTCATCTCGAACGCCGGTTTCGCCACTCTCTTCCCCGTCTTCGCCCAGGTCGACGGGGAGCAGTTTACGGCATTCCTCGTGGAACGCGATTTCCCCGGTGTCAGCTTCGGCAATGAAGAGCAAAAGATGGGGATCAAGTCGTCGTCGACGCGCCAGGTGATTTTGCAAAACGCCGAAGTGCCGCGTGAAAATGTGTTGGGCGAGATCGGCAAGGGACACCGGATCGCGTTCAACGTGCTGAATGTCGGCCGCTTCAAGCTGGGCGCAAGCAGCGTCGGTGGTGCAAAACGCGCGCTGGAGCAATCGACCCGCTACGCGCTGGAGCGCAAGCAGTTTGACCAGCCGATCGCCACGTTCGGGCTGATTCAGCAGAAACTGGCGCGTATGGCGATGCGGCTCTTCGCTAGCGAGAGCGCGGTCTATCGCACGATCGGGCTGATCGACGCAGCCATCGCGGGCCGATCGGGAGCCGACGCGGCGCTGAACAGTATTCAAGAGTACCTGATCGAGTGCTCGATCCTGAAAGTGCTCGGTACCGAGATGCTTGACTACGTGCTCGATGAGGGCGTGCAGATCCACGGTGGCTACGGCTATCTTCACGATTTCCCAATCGAACGCGCGTATCGCGACTCGCGCATTCAGCGTATCTTTGAGGGCACTAACGAAATTAACCGAATGCTGATCCCTGACATGCTGTTGCGGCGGGCGATGAAGGGCGACCTGCCGCTCATCGCTGCGGCGAACCGTTTGCGCGGCGAACTATTGGAGCCGTCCTTCGAGCGAGCCGAGGGTGAATGGGCGCTGGAACGAGCGGAGGTCGCGAATCTCAAGAAGCTGGCGCTCTTCGTCGCCGGGCTTGCCGTGGAACGGTTCGATCGCGCGCTTGAGCGTGAACAGGAGGTGCTTGCGGTCATCGCGAACATCGTTATCGAGGCGTTCGCGGCCGAATCAGCGTTGCTGCGAGCGACGCAGGTCGAGAGCCCGGTCGCGTCGACCATGGCCCGCGTCTATCTCGATTCAGCGCAGGAGACCGGGGTACGGGAGGCGACATACGGCTTATCGCGACTGGCGGGTGGAGATGATCTTCGCACCTATCTTTCGATCGCGCGCCGGCTGACGCGCCGAGAACCGCTCGACATCGTGGGAGCCGAGCGAGAAATCGCGGCGAATGTCATTGAGTCCCGGGGATATCCCACCTTTGTACCCAGGTAGCAGCAAGCCGGCTCACCATGCTATTCTTCGGCAACGGGAAACAACAGAGATGTGATT
>JAICWZ010000292.1 GCA_025966355.1 Thermomicrobiaceae bacterium | reverse complement strand
TTCGGGCGCGGATCCTTGGCCGAAATCGCATGGCCGATGGCGATGACCGAGTGCAACGTGTAATTGTCCGGGACACCGAGCAACTTCTTTGCAGTCGATTCGTTGTCGTCGCCAAGGAACCAGGCGACGCCGCTGCCGAGTCCTGCCAGATGCGCGGCAACCATCACGCGCTCAGTCACGCGGCCCTCATCGTAGGCCTCCTGCGTAGCATCGCCGCCATTCAGCGCGATCGCAATGCCCATTGGAGCGTCCGCCAGTCAGTTGATCGAATCACGGAACTGGCTCAGTTGCTTCAAAACCGCCTTGTCGTTCACCACGACGAAATGCCACGGCTGGCCATTGCGCGAACTGCCGGTCCAGCGGGCTACTTCGAGCAGCGCATCGACCGTCGCCTGATCGACCGGCTCGTCTCGATACTGTCGGACCTGCCGCACCTTGTTCATCTCGTGCAGTACGTCGCTTCGGTTCGCCGAGTGATCCATGCGTGTCCTCATTTCCTTGTCGCACCCGTTCAGGTAGCATCAGAGTGACTCTCACTGGACCTCAACGCAGGAGGCAATCCATGGATTCCCAGCACAAACCGGTCTACTACGGCACGTACCTGCATCTCGATCGATTGCTCGACTGCCAGGAGCCGCACAGCGAGGTCCACGATGAGATGCTCTTCATCATCGTGCATCAGGCGTTCGAACTCTGGTTCAAGCTGATTCTGCATGATCTCGACTCGGTGCTTGCATTGATGAACCGTGATTACGTCGACGAGAGCGATGTCGGACTGGCGGTGACGCGGCTGCAACGGATCGTCGAGATTCAGCGTGTCATCATCGAGCATTTCACGGTGCTGGAGACGATGACACCGCTCGATTTCCTCGAATTTCGCGATGTGCTGGTGCCCGCCTCCGGCTCACAGAGCGTACAATTCCGGCTGATCGAGAACAAGCTCGGCCTGCTGCACGACCGGCGCGTCCGCTTCTATAGCGGCGATTACTGGCGCAATCTCTCTGACGCCGATCGTGCCCGCGCTGAGGCGTCGGAACAGGGACCGTCGCTCTTCGAGGTGATCGATCGTTGGCTCGGCCGCACGCCATTCCTCAATTTCGGCGACTTCCAGTTCTGGCGGAGCTATCGCGGTGCGGTTGAGGGAATGCTGGAGAATGATCGGCAGATCATCCTCAACAGTCCGACCTTCAACGACACGGATCGCGAGCGACAGCTCGCCAATCTGGAGAAGACGCGTGAGAGCTTTTCCCTCGTCTTCGATCCCGACGCGCATGCCAGGTTCGTGGAAGCGGGCCAGTGGCGTCTCTCGTTCGATTCAACGTTGGCGGCCCTGCTCATCTTGCTCTACCGCGATCGTCCGATCCTGCAGCAACCCTTCCGGCTCCTGACGACGTTGATCGAGATCGATGAGCTCTTCACCGCCTGGCGTCACCGGCACGCCATGATGGTACAGCGGATGATCGGCGCCAAGATCGGCACCGGCGGCTCCTCCGGTCACGACTACCTCGCCAAAACGGCTCAATCGCACTCCGTCTTCACCGACCTCTTCAACATGTCGACCTACCTCATCCCGCGCTCGCTCCTGCCCGAATTGCCACCGGATGTCGAGCGGGCGTTGCGTTTCGTGCATGAGGCGGGCGACGCATAAGAGAGACGAATAACTCGCGCAGAGACGCAGAGATTTCTATATTAAGAACTCTGCGTCTCTGCGTCTCTGCGCGAGTTATTTCGTCCCAGGATAGAGCCGTTCGCTGTTGGCGTGCAGGATCATGGCCGCCGCTTCGATCGCCTCACGATCGGTCATCATGTAGCGTTCGACGTTGGTAGAGAGCACTTCGGTCAGCGCGGCGCGCCAGAGCCTGGCCGCGAACCACTGGAATTCGGGAACCGCATGACCGTCGCTCGATGCCAGGATTTTGTGCAGCGGTGCGACGCCGAGCGCTTCGGCGATGAGCGCGGCGCAGTTGGAACCGGCCAGCGGCACCGTCAGACCGAGATCGATGTAGACGTTCGGATAGATGCTCGTCAGATAGGCCGCCTCGCGCACGAACGGATAGCAGTGCAGCAGCACGATCGGCACCTGGCGATAGCGCGGCTCGCGGAAGATGGCGCGCAGCAAGACCGGGTTCGATGTCGGCAAGTAAACGTCGTCGTCACCGAGCGCGACGTGAAATTGGAGTGGGAGTTGCAGTTCCGCCGCGACTTCCAGCGTTTCCCAGATGAGCGCATCGATCAGCGGCTTGCGTGCCAGCCGCACGCGCTCGCCACCCGACTGGTCAAGTTCGGAGCGATAGTCATCGAACGCGGCGCTCGCCGTGGCGGCATCGACCGGCTGTACCTGCAGGCCCGTTCGATAGGCGGCGATGCTCTTGAAGCCGCAACCGCCGGTGCTGATGCTGCTCACCAGCGCCTGGCTGAACGCCTGTCGGAACGATTCCCAACTCGAATGCTCCCCGGCCAGTTGCTCGGCGAGCGTCTCGATGCGCATGAGTTCGCGCACCGGCCGCCCAGTCAGTTCGGACCACTCAGCCGAGGTGTAGGCCAACTCGTGCTGGAAGAGAAAATCGTTGAATAGCGGCCCCAGGCGCGCGTCGTCGGCCAGCAGCCGGTAATAGTCGGCCACGTCGTAGGTGGAGCGGGCCGTGAGTACGGCGCTCTCGGTCGGGTCAGCACCGAGCAGACCGGCGAGCCAGCGGATCATCATGCGATAGCCGGTGGTGCCGGTGACGTCTTGCTCCTGAACCTGCGGATCGGTCGACTCGGTAAACGCCGCACGCAGCGTGAGCGGATCGAGTGGGCCGTCGAGCCGAAGCGGCGCGTGACAGTGTTGATCGAGAAAGATGATCTCGCTGATCTCTTCGCGCAAGCGATCGGACGCAAATGACACGCGCAACTCCTTCCAGGGTCTGGCCGGTTAGGGTGCGTCGAAATAGGCGGCGCGTTCCCAGTCGTTGACCTGCACGTCGTAGGCCGCCAGTTCGGCGCGCTTCACGCGCAGGAACTCCGTATGAATCAGCGTGCCGAGTCCATCCTTCAGCGCGCGATCCGCGTCGAACGCCGCGAAGGCGGCGTGAGCGTCGCGCGGCAGAAAGCGGATGTGACGCGCGGCGAGTTCGTCTGCCCCCAGATGACCGGCGTCGGCGATGATCGGCTCACCGGGGTGCAGGCCGCGTCGCACGCCATCCAGCCCGGCCCAGATCAGGCCGGCCAAAAACAGGAACGGATTGGTCGTATTATCACCCGCCCGAAATTCGAGCCGGGCGCGTTTGCCCGGTCCCGGAACGCGCACGAGCGCCGCCCGATTCCCGATGCCCCAGCAGATATGGGCCGGCGCCCAGGAGCCGGGCTGCAGGCGCTTATAGGAATTCGGTGTCGGGCAGCCGAGTGCGGTCAACGCCTGGGCGTGCTCCAGCCAGCCGGCCATGAAGGCGCGGGCGGTTGTGCTTAAGCCGGAGGGATCTGACGAATCGGCCGTGCGATCAGCATCACTCGTGGCTTCCTGCAGGCTGAGATGCACGTGCAGCCCGGAACCGGCCATTGCCGGATCGAACTTTGGCATGAAGCTGGCGCGCTGCCCGAGCTGCCGGGCGATGCCGCGTACGGCAAGACGGAGCAT
>JAICWZ010000041.1 GCA_025966355.1 Thermomicrobiaceae bacterium | reverse complement strand
TGGAAGGGCTCGGCGTTCGCATCGATCTCGGCGCGGCAGCGGTCGCGACCTGCATCGACGAAGTCGGCATCGGCTTCATGTTCGCTCAGGTCTTCCACCCGGCCATGCGCTTCGCCGGTCCGGCGCGTAAAGAGATCGGCATTCGAACCGTCTTCAATATTCTTGGCCCGCTCACGAATCCAGCGGCCGCCCAGCATCAGGTGGTCGGCGTCGCCAATCGCGTGACGGCCGAGAAGGTTGCCCGTGTCCTGGCGCTCCTCGGCACAACGCACGCGGTCGTCGTTACCTCGGACGATGGGTTGGATGAGCTCAGCATCTCGTCGGAGAACAGCGTCTTCGACGTTTCGGTCAATGGCAGCGTGCGCATGACTGATTACCCGCTGAACGTCACGGCGGTCGGCCTGGATGCGGCGCCGATTGAGTCAATTCGCGGCGGAAGCGTGGCTGACAACGCCGGCCTGATCCGACGGATTCTCGCGGGCGAACGAGGTCCGGCGCGTTCGATCACGCTGTTGAACGCCGGCGCGGCGCTCTACGCGGCGGATGTCGTGCCGTCGATTCGGATGGGTGTTGAACTGGCAGGCGAGTCCATCGATAGTGGAAAAGCGGCAAGCCGCCTGGATGCGTTGGTCGACCTGGCGCAGCAGTTGAGCGAGGCGTAAATGACCGTCCGAACCGGCACGTTTCTCGATCGCATCGTAACGCGTACGGTGGCGGACCTCCCGGAGCGCAAGCGCGCTACGCCGCTGGCAACGCTCGAAACGCGCGCGGCTGCACTGTCGGACCCCGTGTCATTCGAGGCAGCGCTGCGCGGCGCCGATCTTGGCATCATCGCCGAGGTCAAGCGGGCTTCGCCTTCGAAAGGCGTGATCGCTGAAGGGATCGACGCGGCCAACGTCGCGACCGATTACATCGCGGCGGGCGCCTCGGCGATCTCGGTATTGACCGATGAGCCGTTCTTTCAGGGAAGCCTGACTGATCTCAAAGCGGTCGCGTTAGTCGCGCATGCGGCCGAAACGCCGCGACCCGTGCTGCGCAAGGATTTCCTGGTCGATCGATACCAGGTCGTCGAAGCACGGGCATCTGGCGCCGACGCCGTGCTGTTGATCGTCTCGCTTTTGCCGGGACGCATGCTGGGTGAGATGCTGGCGGAGGTTCATGCGCTCGGCATGCAGGCGCTGGTTGAGATCCACGACGAAGCGGAGCGTGAAGCCGCGCTTGAAGCCGGTGCGCGCGTCATCGGTATCAATAATCGCGATCTGCGCACATTCAATGTCGATCTGGCGACAACTGAGCGGCTGGCTCCAGGCATTCCGTCCGATCGCACGATCGTCGCGGAAAGCGGAATCCATTCCGGTCAAGACGCACGACGGCTGGCAGCGGCCGGTGCCAATGCGCTCCTGGTCGGTGAATCGTTGATGCTGTCGGCCGACCGCGCTGCGGCGATCCGGGAATTGCGTTCATGAGAGGGCCATTGATCAAGATCTGTGGTGTGCGGTCGCCGGAGATCGCGCGCGTCGTGGCGGAACAGGGCGCCGACCTGATGGGCCTGATCTTCGCTCCGGCCCGCCGTCAGGTGACCGAGGAGCAGGCGCGACAGATCGTTGCAGGGCTGGAAGTCGATGAAAAACACCGTCCGAAGGTCGTTGGAGTATTCGTGAACGAGTCGGCCGATGAAATGAACCGGCTGGCCGACAGCGTTGGCCTCGACGTCATCCAGCTCAGCGGCGATGAGCCGGTTGAGATCCAGGGAGCGTTGAACCGGCCGGCGATCCGCGCCTTGCGCTTGCCGATTGGCATGACACCAGCCGAAGCGCGCAGCCTGGCGGAGGAGTATCTCGATTGCCCGACTCCCGCGATGGCGCTCTTACTCGATACGCACGTGAGCGGCTCATATGGCGGCAACGGCATACCGGGCGATTGGAATGTCGCCCGCGCGCTGGCTGAGCGGTATCCGGCCATTCTGGCGGGTGGTTTACGGCCGGAAACAGTCGCGGATGCACTCCGAACGGTGCAACCGTTCGGAGTCGACGTATCAAGTGGTGTCGAGACGGACGGGGTTAAGGACGCTGGGAAGATCATGCAGTTCATCGCTGCGGCACGAGCCGCGTCAGTTCCGGCTGGTCGATCACATCAATGAAGGAGCAATCATGACGAGCGCTGGCATCGAACGCATCCGACCGGGTGATCTGCCTGACGAGCACGGTCGCTTTGGCGAGTTCGGCGGCATCTATGCACCGGTCACGCTCATTCCGGCGATTGACGAACTGACGGTCGCCTATGAGCAGGCGCGCGAAGACCCGGATTTTCAGATCGAACTGGACGGACTGCTGGAGAGTTACGTCGGTCGCGCGACCCCGCTCTATCATGCCAAGGCGTTGTCGGAGAAAGTCGGCGGCGCGCAAATCTACCTGAAGCGCGAAGATCTGGCGCACACCGGCGCGCACAAGATCAACAACGCGCTGGCGCAGGGGCTGCTGGCCAAGCGGATGGGCAAACCGCGCATCATCGCGGAAACTGGCGCTGGGCAACATGGCGTCGCGGCCGCGACGGTCTGCGCCATGCTCGGGCTCGAATGCATCGTCTATATGGGCGAGGTCGATATCGCCCGCCAATCGCTCAACGTCTTCCGCATGAAGCTGCTCGGGGCCGAGGTGCGACCGGTGACCTCCGGCAGCCGCACGCTCAAGGACGCGATGAACGAGGCGATTCGCGACTGGGTGACGAACGTCGGCGATACGTATTACCTGATCGGTTCGGCCGCCGGCATGCATCCCTACCCGATGATGGTGCGCGATTTTCAGTCGGTCATCGGACAGGAGACGCGCCAGCAGATTCTGAAAGCGGCCGGTCGCCTGCCGGATGTCGTCGTCGCCTGCGTCGGCGGCGGCTCGAACGCCATCGGCATGTTCTATCCCTTCATCGGCGACGAATCAGTCGAACTGCATGGCGCCGAGGCGGCCGGTTACGGCATCGAGACCGGCAAGCACGCCGCCACGCTCAGCGCCGGGCGCATCGGCGTGCTGCACGGTTCGCGTTCCTATGTCCTGCAAGACGACGACGGCCAGATCATCGAGGCACACAGCATTTCGGCGGGCCTCGATTATCCCGGCGTTGGTCCGGAGCACAGCTACCTGAAGGAGATCGGGCGGGCGCACTATCATCCGGTGACCGACGCCGAGGCACTGGAAGGCTTCAAGATGCTCTGCCTGACCGAAGGGATCATCCCGGCGCTCGAATCGGCGCACGCCGTCTATCTCGGGCAACAGCTGGCAGCCGGACGCGATTCTAACGACATCATGGTCATCAACCTGTCGGGACGTGGCGATAAGGATATGCACACCGTCGCCGAGGCGCTGGGAGTGGAACTATGACCGCGACCAAATCAGAAAGCCGAATTTCAGCCGCCTTCACCCGATTACGAAGCGAAGGCGAAACCGGCGTCATTCCCTATGTGACGGTCGGCTATCCCGAGATCGACACCGTCCAGCACGTCGTGCCGGCGCTCGTCGAGGGCGGCGCGACGATGATCGAGCTGGGCATCCCCTTCTCCGATCCGCTGGCCGACGGTGCCACCGTGCAGCATTCGAGTTTCGAAGCGCTGAAGAACGGCGTGACCGTCGAGTACTGCTTGCGCACGGCCCGTGAGCTGCGCGCGGCTGGCGTTGACGTTCCGCTCGCCTTCATGGGATACTTCAACCCCATTGCCAGCTACGGTCTGGACCGCTTCGCGGAACAGTGTGCCGAAGCTGGCGTTGATGGCTTGATCGTGCCCGATCTGCCGGTTGGGGAGAGCGATGAGCTTGTGAAAGCTTGTCGACGGCATGGGCGCGATCTGATCTTCATGGTCGCTCCGACCAGCACCGATGCGTTGATCGGAGCGGTTGCGCAACAGGCGAGTGGATTCATCTATTGCGTGTCTTTGACAGGAACGACCGGCGCGCGCAGCTCGTTGCCAAGTGGGCTTGCAGCGTTTCTCGCGCGTGTCCGCGAAAAGACCGACCTTCCGCTGGCGGTCGGCTTTGGCATCTCGAAGCCGGAACACGTGGCCGAAGTCGGGAAGTACGCGGAAGCAGTGGCCGTCGGGAGTTCCGTGATCGATCGGCTCGGCCGGGCATCGCGCGAGCAGCAGCCGGAGGTGATGCGCGACTTCGTGCGCTACCTTCGTGGGTTGTAGCGCGGGCTGCGATTGGTACGAGTCGTCGCGATGGTGCCGCTTGCCGGGGAGAAGCTGCCTGATGATGCGGTGCCGGGGAATTCGCGGAGCGACCACGGTTGAATGCAACAGCGCGCAAGAGATCCTGGATGCGACCCATGAACTGCTGGCCGCGATCGTCGATGCCAATCAGCTCGACGTTGAAGACGTTGCCAGTGTCATCTTCACCACATCGCCTGATCTCGACGCCGCCTTCCCGGCCGTCGCGGCTCGTGCCTTCGGCTGGGATCAGGTCGCATTGATGTGCATGCATGAGATCGGCGTACCGGGATCATTAGAGCGGGCCATCCGCGTCTTGATCCACTACAACACCGAAAAATCCTTGCGCGAAATGCGCCACGTCTATCTGCGCCGGGCGGTCGAGTTGCGTCCGGACTG
The DNA here is from genome assembly GCA_025966355.1 of Thermomicrobiaceae bacterium. Classification (GTDB taxonomy): domain Bacteria; phylum Chloroflexota; class Chloroflexia; order Thermomicrobiales; family Thermomicrobiaceae; genus CALAGB01. Next base: position 5,129 of record JAICWZ010000041.1, on the reverse strand, counting down.
GGCTTATCGTTCGAGCGGTACTGTACAACCGTAGCTCGACACCGCGTTGGGGAGTTTTGTGACGGAGGGAACGCGAAGATGATCATCGTGCTGGAGCCGACGGCGACGGACGAGCAAGTCAATGACGTGGTCAAGCGCGTCGAAGAGGCGGGATTTGGCACGCGCCAGATCGTCGGAACGGGTCAGTCGATCCTCGGCGTGCTCGGCACGCCGTTGCCCGACGCGCTATATGAGACGATGGGGCTGCTGCCGGGCGTCCAGCAGGTGATTCGGGTCAGCAAGCGCTACAAGCTGGTAAGCCGCGATTTCCATCCGTCCGACACGATCGTCGATGTTGGCGGCGTCAAGGTCGGTGGCAACGAGGTGCAGATCATCGCCGGGCCGTGTTCGGTCGAGTCTCAAGACCAGATTTTGCGCACCGCGCACGCCGTTAAGGAGGCGGGCGCGACGATGCTGCGTGGTGGCGCCTTCAAGCCGCGCACCTCGCCCTACGAGTTCCGCGGGCACGGCGAAGCCGGCCTCGAAATGCTGGCGAGAGCGCGCGAGGAAACCGGCCTCAAGATCGTCACTGAACTGCTCAACCCGACCGATTTCGATCTCGTCTCCCAGTACACCGACGTCTTGCAGATCGGCGCGCGCAATATGCAGAACTTCCTGCTGCTCGAGGTTGCCGGTCGCTCGAATCTGCCGGTGCTGCTGAAGCGCGGCATGTCGGCGCAGATGGAAGAGTGGTTGCTGGCGGCGGAATACGTGATGGCGCAAGGGAACGAGAATGTCATTCTCTGCGAGCGCGGTATCCGCACCTACGAGACAATGACGCGCAACACGCTCGACCTGAGCGCCGTGCCGGTCGTCAAGCGGCTGAGCCACCTGCCGATCGTCGTCGATCCGAGTCACGGCACCGGCAAGTGGTATCTGGTGCCGTCGATGATGCTGGCAGGCGTCGCGGCCGGTGCCGACGGCCTGATCGTCGAGGTGCATCCAAATCCGGATTCGGCGCTCTCGGACGGCGGCCAGTCGCTGACGTTCGAGAACTTCGCGGCGGCGATTCCGCCGGTGCGCAGCGTCGCCCAGGCAGTTGGCCGCTCGCTGCGCAGCGGCAGCGTCGAAGCGGTCGCGGCGGGGTGAGGGTTGCTCACGTTGACCAACGATAAATTTGACTATTCACGCCTTAAGTTCGATTCCAACGGGCTCATCCCCGCCATCGTGCAGGATGTCGCGAACGGTCGAGTGCGGATGCTGGGTTATATGAACCGTGAGGCGCTGGAGTTGACGCTGAGCAGCGGCACACTCCATTTCTGGAGCCGGAGCCGGCAGAAGCTCTGGATGAAGGGCGAGTCGTCCGGCAACGTGCATCAGGTGCTTGAAGTGCGTACCGATTGCGATGGCGATACGCTGCTGGTGCAGGTACGGTCGGCTGGGCCAACCTGTCATCTTGGTACCGAGAGTTGTTTTGACGGTGCGCCGGTCGCCGAGTTGATTCCGCTGCCGGAGACGAGCCGGGTGGTCGATGACGTCGCCGAAGTGGTGGCATCACGCAAGGCGCAACCGGTGAGCGGCTCCTACACCAACTACCTGTTGGAACAGGGGATCGACAAAATCGGCAAGAAGATCGGCGAGGAGGCGGCCGAGGTGATCATCGCGGCCAAGAATGGCGAGCCGGATGCACTGGCCAACGAAGCGTCCGACCTGATCTATCACGTGCTGGTTATGCTGGAAGCGACCGGGGTACCCAGAGAAGAGGTCTGGAAGGTTCTCTCAACGCGCCGGGGACGTCCGCTGCCGGATCAGCCCCAGTAGTCCAACGGCCGCACAATCATCTTGCCGGCTTCAAGATCAATCACCGGCACGACATCCTTGAGGGCGGGAACGAGCGTTTCTTTCCCCTCGGCGTCGCGTATGACATAGACATCGTTGGCGCCGGTCTCGATGATCTCGGCGACGGTGCCGAGCGGCTCGCCGGACTCGGTTTCGACCTTCAGGCCGATCAGTTCGAATTGGTAGAACTCGCCCTCTTCGAGCGGGGCGGCCTGCTCGCGATCGATCCGGACGACGGTGCCGCGTAAATCTTCGGCCGTCTCGCGATCGGTCACTCCCTGGAGCGAGAGTGTTGCATGACCGCGTGAAGCGCCGATCCGCCGCAGGCGGCGGGGCTGCTGCTCGTCACCGAGATAGACCTCATGGATATCGGAAAGATGCTCCGGGAAATGTGTCCAGATCTGCATGCGCACTTCGCCGCGTGTACCGTGCGGTGCGACGATGACGCCGATGGCGAGGCGCTCGGGTTGTGCGCTGTCGCTCTCAGCCATTGATATCGAGGCTGGCCCGGTAACCTTCGCGCGAAGAGGCAATGGTAAGCAGTGTGCGCATCGATCGGGCGATGCGGCCCTGTCGTCCGATCACCTTGCCCATATCGTCGGGCGGAACGGTGAGCGTGACGGTCATGATGCGGCCGCGCTGGCGAGTCTCCACTTTGACATTATCGGGATCGTCGACGAGGTTGCGGGCCATATACAAGACGAGCTCTTCCAGCTGCTCCATCGAACCCACCCTTCAGCATTGTGATCGTAAAGCTGAACTGGCTACCCGGAACGGTAGCCAGCCTCCAACGTCATCTTCTGCGGTCGAAATGGCCGGAACCGTTACTCCGTCGCCGTCGCGGCCGTTGGAGCGGCGTTCGCCGCGTCGGCACGCCCCGGAAGGACGCCCGATTTGACCAGGAGCGAGCGGACCGTTTCGGTCGGCTGCGCGCCATGCTCGATCCAGTACTTGGCCCGTTCGGTGTTGACCTTCAGCGTATACGGATCGGTCTGCGGATTGTAGAAGCCGACAATCTCGATGAAACGACCGTCACGGGGAGAACGCACGTCCGCGGCTACAATACGGTAGCTCGGTTGTCTTTTCGCTCCCATGCGCCGCAGTCGAAGTTTGATCACGCTTGCGTGCTCCCTCTCCTGAAAATGAACTTCAGCTCGTTTAAGGTCGTCGTCAAATCTTGGTTCAAGGCACCAGACAGTAGCCAGGGCTCCCCCGGTGAAGACTGACTATAGCATGATGGCTCGAAGCGCGTCAAACGGCTGGCCGTAAGCGGAAGTATCAGTGCGGTTGCGCAGTGGTCGGATCAATTTGGGCCTTGTCCCGTTCGGTCGGTATGACTGAATTGTCATCTCGTCATTTGCCAGCTACGGTGCTACTATAAAAATAAGAGGTTTGTTCGTTTGAGCGCCCCCTCGGCTTACGCCACCAATCAACATCGGTGCCGCAGAGATTGAACGAAAAACGACAACTTTCGATGATCGAGGAGCGTGTCTCATACCAAACCGCATCTTGGCTTCCAAACCGAGATGGAGATAGAAAGCCGTCGGTTTCGTCCCAAGTCTCACGATCATGGGGTCGCGTGCTTAGGTCCGAAAATTGCGATATCTTACATCGACGATCTTTTGAAAGATCGTAGCGCGTCCTTTAGTCGCCGGAAGGAGCATGCAATGGCGACTGCGAAGATAGGGGTCAAGACTGGTTGGCGAGCAACCGTCTGGGGGGAGTTGGTTGCTGAGTTTCTTGGCACGTTTGTGTTGATCGCGTTCGGCGACGGAGTCGTCGCGATGGCGGTGGCGGCGCTTAATTCGTCGGGCCGCGCTGCCACGTCGACGACGATCTTCCAGGCCGCAGGCGACTGGTTGTTGATCGGCTGGGGCTGGGGACTTGCCGTTGCCTTCGGTGTCTACGTGGCGGGTGGGATCTCGGGCGCCCATCTCAACCCGGCGGTGACGGTTGCGTTCGCCGCCAGACGTGGGTTTCCCTGGAAGAAGGTTATTCCCTACTGTATCGCTCAAGTCCTCGGTGCCTTTGCCGGCGCGGCGCTCGTCTTCGCGAACTATCACGATGCGATCAAAGCGTATGAGAAGGCGGCGAAAATCGTTCGCGGCGACCCGAGTGGAAACACCACCTTCAGTATATTCGCCACATTCCCCGCGCCGTATTTCAACGGCGGTTGGTTTGGGCCCTTGCTCGATCAGGTGATCGGCACGGCATTTCTGGTTTTGTTGATCCTCGCCGTGGTCGATGTTCTCAACATGGCGCCAAAGGGGAACATCGGGCCGTTCATTATTGGACTGATCGTCGTCGCGATCGGTATCTCGTTCGGCGCGAACGCCGGGTACGCAATCAATCCCGCGCGTGACTTTGGTCCGCGCGTCCTTGCCTGGCTTGCCGGCTGGGGGCATAACGCCTTTCCCGGTGTCGACAATTACTTCTGGATTCCGATTGTTGGTCCATTGATTGGCGGCGTCGTCGGCGCGTACATCTATGACTTCCTTATTCATGACGTGCTCGTTGCACGTGGTGCCACACCGGCGCCGGACGTGGAGGAAGTCGGCCGGACCGCGATCGAGGAATAGAACCTCAACGCCGGACCAAAGTCTGCCCGATCGCCCGGGAGTTGTGCGATCGGGCAGATCTCCCCCGATCCACAATGGAGGGATCATATGAAGAAGCTTATTAATCAGCCAGAAAATGCCATCCGTGAGACGCTTGAAGGGATGGCGCTGGCACACGCTGATCTGCTGCGTGTAGACCCGGAGCTGCAGCTGATCGTCCGCAAGGACGCGCCGATCTCGGGCAAAGTCGGGGTCGTTTCCGGCGGCGGGAGCGGCCACGAGCCGCTTCATGGTGGATTCGTGGGCATGGGCATGCTCGATGCCGCCTGTCCAGGGGCCGTCTTTACCTCGCCGGTACCGGATCAGATGCTGGCGGCAGCCAAAGCGGTCAACAGCGGTGCCGGAGTTCTCTTCATCGTGAAGAACTACACGGGCGACGTCATGAACTTCGAGCTTGCGGCCGAACTGGCCGAGGCCGAAGGGATCAGCGTGCGCAGCGTCATTATCAATGACGATGTCGCCGTCGAGGACAGCACGTTTACCGCGGGCCGGCGTGGTGTTGGCGGCACCGTACTCGCCGAAAAGATCACCGGCGCGCTGGCCGAGCGTAAGGCGAGCCTCGATGAGGTCGCGGCGCTCTGCGAGAAAGTAAACGAAAACGTGCGTAGTATGGGTATGGCGCTCACGCCATGTACCGTCCCGGCAGCCGGGCAACCAAGCTTCGAGCTCGGCGAAGACGAGATGGAGATTGGT
>JAICWZ010000509.1 GCA_025966355.1 Thermomicrobiaceae bacterium | reverse complement strand
GACATTATCGTGCGCAACGAGAAGCGTATGTTGCAGGAGGCGGTCGACGCCCTGATCGACAACGGCCGGCGCGGTCGCGTCGTTTCCGGTAGCGGGAAGCATAAGCTGAAGAGCCTGTCCGACCTGCTGAAGGGCAAGCAGGGACGCTTCCGCCAGAACCTGCTCGGCAAGCGTGTCGACTACTCGGGCCGCTCGGTCATCGTGGTCGGCCCGGATCTGAAGCTGCATCAGTGCGGACTGCCGAAGCGGATGGCGCTGGAACTCTTCAAGCCATTCGTTATGCAGAAGCTCGTGATCCACGGGCACGCGCACAACATCAAGGCAGCCAAACGGCTCGTCGAGCGCGTCGATCCGCACGTCTGGGACGTGCTGGAAGAGGTCACCAAGGACTACCTGGTGCTGCTGAACCGTGCGCCAACGCTGCACCGGCTCGGTATCCAGGCGTTCGAGGTGAAGCTGATCGAGGGATCGGCCATCCAGCTGCATCCGCTCGTCTGCGCGGCGTTCAACGCTGACTTCGATGGCGACCAGATGGCCGTCCACGTGCCGCTGTCCGCTTCGGCGCAGCATGAGGCGCGTGAGCGTATGCTATCGATCCGCAACCTGCTCGACCCGTCGGACGGCGACCCGGTGATCGCACCGACGCTCGACATCGTGCTCGGTTGCTACTACATGACACAGCCTCGGCCGGGTGCCAAGGGCGAAGGTAAGGCCTTCTCCGGCCCGAATGAGGTGATGCTCGCCTATCAGACCGGCGTGGTCGACGTGCAGTCGCAGATCAAGGTGCAGCTCAACACGAACGGGCATGGACCACAGTTGATCGAGACGACGGTCGGTCGTGTCATTCTGAATGAAGAGGTGCCGAAGGTTCTCGGCTACTGGAACGAGACGATGGACCGCAAGGCGCTCCGTCGCTTGATCGCGGCCTGCTATCGCGAGCTCGGACCGGAAGCGACGGCAGAGATGGCCGACCGGCTGAAGAACGTCGGGTTCACCTACGCCACGCGTGGCGGTCTCTCGATCGCGCTGTCGGACGTGCAGATTCCGCTGCGAAAGCCGGAGATCATCGGCGGTGCCGATCAGCGTGTCAGTGAGGTCGATCGGCAATATCGCCGAGGTCTCATCACAGACTCCGAGCGTTATCGCGAGGTGATCAGCATCTGGAATGAGGCGCGCGACGACCTGGCCGAGGCGGTCGAATCCGAACTCGGCAGCGACAACTCGCTCTTCATGATGAGTACGTCGGGTGCGAAAGGTAACATCAACCAGATCAGCCAGATGGCCGGTATGCGTGGTCTGATGCTCGATCCGCGCGGAACGATCATCGAACTGCCGATCCGCTCGAACTTCCGTGAAGGGCTTTCGGTCCTCGAGTACTTCATCTCGACGCACGGCGCGCGTAAGGGTCTGGCCGATACGGCGCTCCGTACCGCGGACTCCGGCTATCTGACGCGGCGTCTCGTTGACGTGGCGCAGGATGTCATCATCGCGCTGCATGACTGTGGCAGCGAAGGCGGCACCTGGGTTGCTCCGGACGAGATGGCGGATACCGAATCGTTCGTGTCGCGCGTCAACGGCCGTGCGGCGGCGGCAGCGGTCGTCGATCCGGAGACGGGCGAGACGCTGATCGAACGTAATCAGGAGTTCACTGAGGAGATCATCGAGAAGGTTCTCGAGCGGAAGATCCCTCGTGTCTTCATCCGCACGACGCTGCACTGCGAAGCCGAGCATGGCGTCTGCCAGCTGTGCTACGGTCGCAACCTGGCGAGCGGCTTGCTTGTTGCACCGGGTGAAGCGGTCGGCATCATCGCGGCGCAGAGTATCGGTGAGCCGGGCACACAGCTCACGATGCGAACGTTCCACACCGGCGGCGTCGCTGGTGAGGACATCACGACCGGTCTGCCGCGTGTCGAGGAGTTGTTCGAGGCACGCGAGCCGAAAGGGAAAGCGGTCATCGCCCGGAACAGCGGCATCTTGCGCATCGTCGAAGATGAGCAAGGTCGACGCTTGCTCCTGACCTCCGAGAATATCGTGACCGACGAGGTTGAGATTCCCGCCGGACACGAGTTGGCGATCGGTGATGGCGATATGGTCGCCTTCGGGCAGGTCATGGCCAACGCGCCGGATGGCACGGAAGCACCGCCGGTGCTCGCGACGCTCGATGGCGTG
>JAICWZ010000185.1 GCA_025966355.1 Thermomicrobiaceae bacterium | reverse complement strand
TCGTCATCAAGGGCGGTGACATCGTGGCCGACCGCCGGGCGGAAACGCGCATCGCGGCGAACGCCTAGGAGGAGCGAGCATGCGGGTCACTATTGTCGGTGCGGGCGCGATCGGCGGGACGACCGGCGTCCTGCTGCACCGCGCCGGACACGATGTCACACTCGTCGATCGCGATGCAACGCATGTCGCCGCGATCAACCAGGACGGCTATCGCATCAGCGGCTACGTCGACCTGATCGAGCCGGTTCCGGCGATTACGTCCGATCAACTCGCGACGCACGTTGAGGAGCACGGCCCGCTCGGAATGGTGGTGCTGGCCGTCAAGGCAATGGACACCGAAGCTGCCGCAACGATGATCGCGCCATTCCTGGCGCCAGACGGCTTCATCGTCTCCTACCAGAACGGACTGAACGAGGAGCGGATCGCGTCGATCGTCGGGCCGGAGCGCACCGTCGGCGCCTTCATCCACTTCGGCGGCGACCTCATGGAGCCAGGGCATGTCGTCCTGGCGAACCGCGTCACCACATACCTGAGCGAACTCGACGGAACGCGGACGCCGCGCAGTGAAGAGATCGCCCGCGTCCTGTCGGCGGTCACGCCGGTCGAAATTACGGATAACCTCAATGGCTATCTCTGGGGCAAGCTCTGTTATGCCGCGCTCGGCTTCGCCGTCTCGGTCGTCGATGCGCCGGTCGATCTCATTCTCGAGGCAAACCCCGGTGTGCGCCCGGCCGTTCGCGGCCTGGTCGCCGAAGTCGTCGACGTGGCCCATGCCCAGGGACTGCGTCTCGAAAATATCCACGGCTTCGACCCAAATCTGTTTGATCGGGAGAATCCAGAGCGGATCGCCCAGACCGATCGCTTCTTCGACGAGTGGTCAGCCCGTGGCAAGAGTTCGATCAAGCGACATATGGGGATTCACCGCGACATCAAGGTGCGCAAGCGCCGCACGGAGGTCGATTTCCAGGTCGCGCCGGTCGTCGAACGCGGCCGCGAACTGGGCGTGCCGACACCGCTGCTGGAGCAACTGGTCGGAATCGTCCACGACGTCGAAAGCGGCAACCGTGCCCAGGATTGGAGCACGATCGAAGAGCTGAACGCAGCTGCGCGGGCGGCGGGCGAACGGTAGTCTCGCGCCGAAATAGATCGCGGCAATCGACCGTCGGCCGGTTCGCGATTGTGGCAATCGAAGACGATTCGCGCTGCCCACCTTCGCCCGGCGGTAAATCACCGGTCGATCGTCGCATCGTTCATCGGAGCCGTACCGACGTTGGAGCACGATGGTTGACACACACGCCGTCGTCGGCTATGCTGGCATTGTCTGACAATCGGACAATTGTAGGGCAGCGATCTTTTGGATAACGCAACTGAGCCGGCCATCGTGCCGCCGACCGAACGGACGCTGGCCGATCTCGTCGTCCAGCAGCTACGCAAGCAGATCATCCTGGGGCGACTGCCACCAGGCGAACGTCTGACCGAAGCGCGATTGTCCGAGGAGTTGGATGTCAGTCGAGGGACGGTACGCGAAGCGCTCCGTCGCCTGGAGGCGGAAAGCCTCGTCGAATCGTTTTCCCACCGGGGTTCGCGCGTCGCGGCGCTCAGCCCCGACGACGCGGTGCAGATTTCCGAGATTCACTCGCTACTCGGAGCGCACGCGGTACAGCAACTGGCGTTGCCGATCGAGAAGGATCTCTGCCGGCAGCTCACGGGAATCGCGCGCGAGATGCGTGGGCTGCGTGTGCCGGATGATGTCGATCGCTTTATCGAACTGGATAACCAGTTTCACCGCGCGATCGTCGAGGCGAGCGGTCAACGGCGCGTCCTTCAGGTCTGGTACGGAGTCAGCGCTCTGCTCAGCATTCTGGTTGGAATGTCGTTACGCGACGAGAGTTTGACGGGTGATGAGATCGCCGCTGGTCACGAACTGGTGATCGCGGCGCTCTGCCAGCCGGATCGCGAGATCGCCACTCGCAGCGTCGTCGACCATTATCGAGCGAACGAAGCACGCCTGCGCGCATTGGTCGCGGAGCGCGAGCATGAGAACGGAAAAGGTGACGGAATCGATGATTGATTCGGCCCGCCGTGACGATCTCAATCGCTTCCCACTCCTCGGGCAGTTGACGGCCGGGGAACGCCAGACGCATCAGGTCGTCCTGCCGGGAGCGCTTCTCCGCGACGAGCCGCGCCCGGTCGTGTCGATCGCCGGTGCGAAGCCTGGACCGGTCGTCTTCATCAACGCCGGTGTGCATGGCGGCGAGTATCCGGCCATCGAAACCGCCATCCGATTAGGCAAAACGCTCGATCCGGCGACGCTGAGCGGCACAGTCGTCGTCATGCCGGTGCTCAACTTGCCCGCCTTCTGGAAACGCAGCATGTTCGTCTGCCCGGTCGACGACGTCAACCCGAACCGCGTCTTCCCCGGCGATCCCGAGGGGAGTTACACCGAGCAAATGGTCTACGCGCTGACCACCGATTTCGTGGCGCGCGCAGACTGCTACATCGATCTGCACGGCGGCGACATGGTGGAGGGGCTTGTACCGTTCTCGATCTGTCGCACCGGCACCGAAGAGGTCGACAAAAAGTCGCTCGAACTGGCGAAGGTCTTCGGCCTGCCGTACCTCCTCACCGTCGACCGGCCGATTCAGCCGTCGAAAGGCTCGATGAGCTTCGTCGCCGGTGCTGAAAGGGGAGTGCCCGGCTTCATCGCCGAAGCGGGTGGCGTTGGACAGCTGCAGTTGGACGCGGTCGACCTGCTGACCAACGGCATCCGGCGCGTCCTCAAGCATCTCGGGATGATCGATGACACCGTACCGGAGGTTGCCGCGCCGACGGTGCTGACCAACTTCGAATGGCTCTATTCGGAAAACGCGGGAATGTTTTATCCCTCGGTGGCGATCAATGAAGAGATCGTCGAGGGGCAACGGATCGGCCACATTGGCTCGCTCTTCGGCGAGCAACTCGAAGAGATTCACGCACCGCTCAGCGGTCGGATTCTCTTCATCACCACCAGTCCGGCGGTGCTCACGCATGGGCTCCTGATGGGGATTGGAGCCTGACGCCGGCAACGGCGGACGGGCACTGAGCGTCGCGCACGATGCTCGATGAGGCGCAGAGCCGGTTGGACGAGCTGGTGGCAAGCTACGGAACCGGACGCGCGTACGGTATTCGATTCGTCTCTGGGAGGAGAACAGATGAGTTCCGATTCTCGGTTCGATGATCTTGTACAGGGGATACGCGGGAGTCAGATCAACCGCCGCTCGATGCTCCGCCTGATGGGCGTCAGCAGCCTTGGGCTGCTTGCCGCCTGTTCGTCGAAGAGTTCGACCGGCAGTGATGAAACGCCCGCCTCGACCAGCGCGTCGAGCGGCGGCACGACCGCCACCTCGCCGTCGACTGGCAGCGGCGGCGCGACGCCGGGCAGCACTGGTTCGCCGGTCGCCGAGGGCACCAGCTCGGCCGCGCCGACACCGGCCGGGCCGGCGCCGAAGAAGGGTGGCACGCTCGTGATCGGTCTCGATCAGGAGCCGCCGACGATGGATCCGCACGCCTCGCCGTCGGCCATCACCTTTTACATCACGGCCTCAACGGCGGAATCGCTGCTCTATCTCAATGCCAAACGCGAGATCGTGCCGCATCTGGCCGCGTCGTACGAGGCGGCGCCGGATGCCAAGTCGTTCACGTTCAAGCTCAACTCCGATATCACGTTCCAGGACGACACGCCATTCAACGCCGATGCCGTCAAGTACAACTTCGATCGCATCGTCGATCCGAACTTCAAGGCAGGTAGCGCGCTCGGCTCGCTGACCGGTTATAGCGGCACCGCTGTGGTCGATCCGCAGACGGTGACGGTCAGCTTCAAGGACGCCTTTGTCCCGTTCTTGACCTATTCCGCCGGCGGCACGCTAGCGATGGTTTCGCCGACCGGTACGCCGAAGCAAGGCGAGGCCGTCAACCAGACGCCGATCACGACGGGCCCGTTCAAACTGACCGACTACGTCGCCAAGGACCACTGCACCATGGAACGCTGGGACGGCTACAAGCGGACCTCGCCCTGGGCGAGCGAAGCGGGGCCGGGCTACCTCGACAAGGTCACCTGGAAGTTCGTCCCCGAGGCCGGCACGCGTACCACCACGGTCGAATCGGGCGAGACGCAGATGGTCGTCGTTGTTGTCGGGCAAGACCTAGCGCCGCTGAAGGCCAACAAAGATCTGAAGGTCGCCCAGCAGCCATGGACCGGCACCCCGCGCATTTGGCTGCTCAACGTGACGCTGGCCCCGACGGACGACGTCAAGGTGCGCCAGGCGATCAACTACGCCATCGACAAGAGCGCCATCGTCAACACCATCTATCGCGGCCTGGGCAATCCCGGTCACGCGCCGATGACGAAGGTCATGCTCGACGATCCGTCGCTCGATAGCTACTACGGCTTCGACGCGGACAAGGCGAAGCAATTGCTCACCGACGCCGGTTGGACCGGCGATTCCGGCATCCGCCAGAAGGACGGCAAGCCACTCAAGCTCGTGCTGAACGCGATCGACTACGGTGGAGGACCGGAGCAGACCGTCATCCTGATCCAGGGTCAGCTGCACGACGTTGGCATCGATGTTGAGATCAAAGCTCAGGCCCGCCCGCCGTGGTACGAAGATAACTACAAGGGCGCAACCAACGGTCCGGTCATGTTCCTCCGTTCGGGAGATCTCGATGGACTCTACGCGCTCTTCCATTCGAGCAACATCGGCGGAAACTTCAACTGGTCGATGTTGAACGACCCGGATGTCGACAAGATGCTGCTGCAGGGCCGTGAAGAGAGCGACCCGGACAAGCGGAAGGATATCTACCTGAAGCTGGAGCAGAAGCTGCT
>JAICWZ010000284.1 GCA_025966355.1 Thermomicrobiaceae bacterium | reverse complement strand
TTCGAAGGGAATGCCGCCGCTGAGGTTGCCAACAACCGGCAACTGAACGAACTACTTGAGAACCCGCCGGCGGCGACACCCAATCGGCTCGTCACCTGGCTGGGCGACCCGGTGGCTGTGCGTGAACCGGTCGCGGTGACCTTCCAACGCCAGAGCGGGAGTAACCTGCTCATCGTCGGCCAAAACGTCGAGGCCGTGGCGGCGCTGTTGAGCGTCTCGCTTGTCAGCCTTAGCGCTCAACTGTCCGGCTCCGGCGCCACACTGCCAGGTCTCAACCTGCTCGATCTCAGTGCCGATATCGGCAACGCAAACGTCTTCGCGCAATTCGAGAGCGCGGCCAACCTGCCGTTCCGCCTTGGCCGCGGTCGACACCTGCCGCGGATCATCACCGAGATCGCGACTGAGGTGCGGCGCCGGCTGGATACTGATCTGACCGGTGAAGCACCGATCTTCCTCTTCATCCACGGTTTGCATCGCGCTCGAGATTTACGCCCGGACGACCGCTTCAGCTTCTCGTCGTTCGACGCGGAGCAGGCCGAACCGGATCTCTCCACGCAATTCGAGACGATCCTGCGTGACGGTCCGGAACTCGGCATCCACACCATCGCCTGGTGCGACACGATGACGAATCTGGCTCGCAGCCTCGACCGCCGCGCGTTGCACGATTTCGGCTTGCGCGTCGCCTTCCAGATGAGTGCCGAAGACTCGGTCAATCTCATCGATAGCGCTGCCGCCAGCAAGCTCGGCCCCCAGCGCGCGATCTTCTCCGACGAAGACGCCGGGCGAATCGAGAAATTCCGGCCATACGCGCAGCCGCCGCTCAGCTGGTTCGCAACGGCCAAACCCCTGTAGGGACGACATTCATGGCGCCCGGCGCGCCGTTCAGGCGGCGCCCGTCCTCCCACGTTCCCCTGCCACACCGGTTGCCATCCGATGCACCCTCGCCAATGACCCGCCTCGTGCATGCGCACATCGGCCGGGCGCGATAAATCGAGCCCCTACGGGTGGGTTCGTCTATCTCCTCCTATCCCTCAATTGTCCACCCTATGGGACAATGGCCCCGGCACCGGGGACTGTGCCGGAGGGCGGGCAGGCTTTGCGGGAACGCGCTGGCCGCGAGCGAAGGAGCGCACCATGCCGAACGCGTCAACGATCGTTGTCGAACGGAACGTCGCGGTTCCGATGCGTGATGGCGTACACCTCTACGCCGATATCTTTCGACCGGCCGAAGGTGGACCATTTCCCACACTGATGCAGCGCACGCCGTACGACAAAAGCACGATGAATCTCGGCCAGTTGATGCTGCGCGCGGTTGAGCGCGGCTATGCCGTCGTCGTGCAGGATGTGCGCGGCCGTTTCGCATCCGAAGGCGAGTTCAATGCGCTCGTCAACGAACGAAACGACGGTTACGACATGCTTGAATGGCTCACCCAGCAGCCATGGTGCGACGGCAACGTCGGCATGTACAGCCAGTCGTACGTCGGTTTGACCCAGTGGCAGGCGGCGCTGAGCGGCCATCCGGCCCTGAAGGCGATCGTGCCGACGGTGACCGCCGACAACTACCACGATTGTTGGGTCTACCAGGGCGGCGCCTTCGAGCTTTCCTTTAACCTCTCCTGGGTCTGGTCGAATCTCGCGGTCAACACCATCGCGCGGCGCAAGGCGGACGATCCGGCGGCGGCCGAGGATTACGAGCAGTTGATCCAGGCGATCGACGGCATGACGGCCGAGTTCAATAAGCTGCCGCTCAAGCACAACGAGCTCATCACGCGTTACGCGCCGTACTACAACGACTGGGTCGATCACCCGTCGTACGACGACTTCTGGGCCGCGCTCGACGTCTCGCGTGGCCATGATCGGCTGACGCTGCCCGCCATGAACGTCGGCGGCTGGCACGACATCTTCCTCAAAGGGACGATCGGCAACTTCACCGGCCGTCGAGCCAAGGCGCCGACGGCCGAAGCGCGTGCCAATCAGCGTCTGCTCATCGGCCCGTGGAACCATGGCGGCATGCGCAGTGGTAATCCGATCGGCTCGATCGATTTCGGCGTGCATTCGACCGGTGCCGATATCGACATCGACGGCCTGCACCTCCGCTGGTTCGACCGCTGGCTGCGCGGCCTCGATAACGGTGTCGAAGACGATCCGCCGGTTCGCGTCTTCGTGATGGGTGCCAACCGCTGGCGCACGGCGCAGGACTGGCCGCTGCCTGGCACCGACTGGCAGGAGTGGTATTTGCACAGTGGCGGCAGCGCCAATTCGCTGAATGGCAACGGCGAACTGAACCGCGAGACACCGGGCAGCGAACCGCCCGATTCCTACGTCTACAACCCGCTCAATCCGACACCGACAATGGGCGGCGGGCTTTGCTGCAACGCCGTCTTCAGTCTGGGCGGTGCCTTCGACCAGCGCGAGGTCGAGCAGCGCGAAGATGTGCTCGTCTACACCAGCGCACCGTTGGAGCACGAACTCGAAGTCGTCGGGCCGCTCAAGGTGATTCTCTACGCCAGTTCCAGCGCCACGGACACCGATTTCACGGCGAAACTGGTCGATGTCCACCCGTGCGGGATGGCTCGCAATCTGAACGACGGCATCATTCGGGCGCGCTATCGCAACTCGATGAGTGAGCCGGAACTGCTGACGCCGGGTGAAGTCACCGAGTTCGAAATCGATCTCGTCGCGACGGGAAACGCCTTCCAGCCGGGGCACCGGATTCGCGTCGAGATCGCGAGCAGCAACTTCCCGCGCTTCGATCGCAATCCGAACACCGGCGAGCAGCCGGGCCGGTCGGATACGGTCATCAGCGCCCTGCAGACCGTCCATCACTCGAACGAGTACCCCTCGCGCATCATCCTGCCGGTCATCCCGACCGCTTAGAAACCCCTATACGTACAATATTGACTCCCTGTCACGAGCATCATGGACTCGTGACAGGGCATACTTTGGGAGAGCGACCTGACGGGAGGGGCGCTGTCGCGGTGAACCGGGGGGACAAGAGGGCGCATGACCGCGAGCTTTCCCATCGAGCGCGAAGGCGATCAAACCACGCCGGCCGTGCGACACGTGCTGGTCACGCGCTACGTGACGCCGCTGCGCGAGGGCGGTTCGCTGCCGGCGATCGTCGAAGCGGACGATCTCGGCACCTACGTGCTGAAGTTCCGCGGGGCGGGGCAGGGAACGAAAGTGCTGATCGCCGAACTGCTGGCCGGAGAGATCGGTCGCGCGCTCGGGCTGCCGATCCCGGAGATCGTCTTCGCCGAACTCGATCCGATCCTCGGCCGTTCGGAACCCGATCCCGAAATTCAGGAATTGATCGAACGTAGCGGCGGGCTGAACCTGGCGATGGATTACCTGCCCGGCTCGTTCGGCTTCGACGCGCTGGCGGCACGTGATATCGATCCGGAACTGGCGGCCGCGATCGTCTGGTTTGACGCCTATCTGACGAACGTCGATCGAACGGCGCGCAACACCAACATGCTCCTCTGGCACCGGAAGATCTGGCTGATCGACAACGGCGCAGCGCTCTTCGCGCAGTACAGCGGCCCCGATTTCCCGAAACGCGCCAAGAGCCGCTTTTCGCAGATCCGCGAGCACGTCTTGTTGCCGTACGTGGGCGATCTCCGGGCCGCCGATGAACGCCTCAGCGCGCGGCTTTCGCCGGACCTGCTGACCGCCATCGTCGATCTCATTCCGGAGAACTGGCTGGGGGACACT
>JAICWZ010000027.1 GCA_025966355.1 Thermomicrobiaceae bacterium | reverse complement strand
CGAGCAGTGGGAGCGTGCCCGCGCTGTCCGCGATCACCGTGCCGGAACGAAGTTGCCAGACCGGGCCGACCGCTTCCACCCGCGCTCAGATGGCACGCATCAGGCTCAAGCTCCAGGCCGACGCGATCGTCCGGACATGCTGTACGATCGGATCAGCAATTGAGCTCCCGAGCATCCGACGGAGGTCGATCCGTTGCACGAGATCGAGCGAGATGCCGCAGGCGCTCGCGAGCTTGCCGTCCAACCTCGCCTTTCCGAGCGGGATAACAAAGAGATCGTCGAGCTGACCGTCGCGGTAGGCAACAACCTCGGTGAACTCCTCGCTCACGCAGAGGACCACGACGCCGCGATCGCGTTCCATCGGATCAAGAACAGCCTCGGCAATCGCGACCACGCGCGGCGCGATGAAACCCGGTGCAAAGCCGATATCGTCGAGCAGACCGGTCACCGACTGGATGTAGCGCGGATGGGCCACCCAGTTTATGACCTCGGCCCGGAGTGAACGTACGGACAATCCGAGCGGCGCTTCAGGAAATGTCCGCCCGTCGCAAACGAAGGCGCGCGCGGTCGAGCAGAGGACTGGCCCGCCAGATCCGGCACCGGCAAGCGCGCGCTGGCGAACCAGATCGACCATTTCGTCATCGACGATGGTCGGTTCGGAGAATCGACATTCACCACTCGACGACAGCGACCGGTAGGCATCGCCGGGAACGGTCAACCCGATCCGTCTCAGACTTCCGCCCGATTCGAGTCGCAGCCACTCTCCTATTTCCCGCACCGCATGGGCACGCTCGAGCTCACTCTCCGTCGCGAACGAACGACTGGCATGAACACGCGGTGGCGAGCCACCCTGCGACGAACCGATCGCCGCGCTGACGTCACGGCCGTTGATGTCGATACCGGCAAACCAGTCGCACAGCGGCATTTCACTGCCTTTTCCATCAATCGAACGGATCAGTGTTGGTGCCGAATCGCCAGTTAAAGCTGCGGTCAAGTATAGCACAGCCTATCCTGACACAGTGTACGTTCGCACGTCGACGTGTTCGGACACCTCTTGCGTCGGGCCAATTCGCGCCGTTACTGGTAATACGGCCGATCCGGTTGACGGACATCGAGCCGCGTCCACTGGTCCGGAAGCTTCAGTACCGTCTCCAGGACGCTCACCTTCAATGGGATCTTGTCACCATCGCCGAGTACCACCGTTCGGCCGTCGTTCAACTGGGCGGTCAGTCCACTCGCCGGGTCGTAGCCGAGCTGCGCAAGTTTGGTGCCCATCTTCTCGTGTACATACAGCGCGGCCTGCACGATGCCTGCCTTCACCCTGGTGCCGGGAATCGGACCGTCGCCGCTTGTCTGGGTGATTACCGGCAGCGACGGATCGTCGGCAATCGCGATCACGTCGCCGCGCTCATCGACGAGCGCCACCTGATCGCCGGTATGCCAGGCCAGGACGGGCACGCGCTCATTGAGCCGGATAACGACTTTGTCCGGGAACTCCGTCGTTACCTTAACCGATGAGACCGCCGGATGCGTCGCGACCCGCTGGGCGATGGTCCGGGAATCGACGGAAAAGATCGACTCGCCCATCGCGCCACTCAACTCGGTGATCGCATCGGCGTAGGCGACCTTATTGCCCTGGACGACGACGACCTTCACCGGGAAATCACCCGAAAAAAGGAAGCCGAAGACGAGCACCGCCAGCCCGACGCTGAGCAAAAAAGCAGGCAAGCGGCCACTGCGCGAGCCGTCTCGTATGAAGGTGCCGATCCGAGAGCGGCGTCGTTTGCGGCGGTCAGGTGCCGAATCAGCCGGCCTGCGCGCTCTCATCCGGGCCAACCCTGCCGCTCACCATGCCGCTCAATCGCCAGTTCCACGAGCCGCGTCACCAGATCCTGGAATGAGAGCCCGCTCGCCTCCCAGAGCAACGGATACATGCTCGCCTGTGTGAAACCGGGGATCGTGTTGATCTCATTCAAGTAGACCTGGCCGGTCGAGCGCTCCATAAAGAAGTCGACGCGCGCCAGCCCGGCCGCGTCGATCGCCTTGAAGGCGCTCGCGGCGATGCCACGCATCTCTTCCATCACGCTCGCCTCGATCGGCGCCGGAATGACCAGCTTCGAGCGATCATCAACATACTTGGCATCGAAATCGTAGAACTCGTTGATCGACTCAACCTCGCCCGCCACCGATGTCACCGGATCATCGTTACCGAGAACGCTCACCTCGAACTCACGCGCATCCAGCCCACGCTCGATCACGATTTTGCGGTCGTAGCGTGCCGCCTCGTCCATGGCGGCGGCCAGCTCACCGGCGTGATGCACTTTATCGATGCCGAGGCTCGAGCCAAGGTTGGCCGGTTTTGTGAAGCAGGGATAACCGATTTCACGCTCAACCCGCTCCGCAATGGCATCCGGATCGCGCCGCCAGTCGCGACGCAAAACGGCGATCCAGGGGGCAACCGGCAGCCCGGCGCGCTCGAAGAGCTGCTTCGATGTGATCTTGTCCATGCCGACCGCCGACGCGAGCACGCCCGAGCCGACGTACGGCACGTTCGCCAGTTCCAGCATCCCCTGAACCGTGCCGTCCTCGCCCCAGGGACCGTGCAGCACCGGGAAGAGCACGTCGACGTCTTGCGCCCAGCCGGATGAGCGCACGTCCAGCGTCGGGGTTTCCTGGCGCGCGGGTAGCGACGATCCAACGAGACGCTCCGAATCGGGGTTGGCCAGCGGCAGTTGCGAGTAGTCGGCCAGTTGCAGGAGCGGATTGCCGCCGCTGATCCAGCGCCCATCGCGCGTAATTCCGACCGGTACGATCTCGAACTTGTCGCGGTCGATGGCGTTCATGATCGCTTCCGCCGAACGCAGCGAGACATCGTGCTCCGCCGAACGGCCGCCGAAGATCATCCCGACACGTATCTTCCTCGGCATCCCCTACGCTCCAATCTCATCGGTCTTGCTGAGGGCCGCCGCTGCCTTCAAACTCACCTTCCAGACATCGCCCGCACCGGTCACGAGAATCAGATCGCCTGGCCGCGCCGCCGCGACCGCCAGCTCGGCCGCCGCATCCAGCGTCGCACCGATCTCGACGGGAATGGTGTCGATCAGTTCGCCGATCGCCTTGGACGAGACGCCCATGTCGTCCGATTCGCGCGCGGCGTAGATCGGTGCCAGCACGACTCGATCAGCGAGCGAGAGCGCCGACGCGAACTCCGACAAAAGCGCCAGCGTGCGGCTGTAAGTGTGCGGCTGAAAGACGACGATGATCTTCGCCGCCGGATAGCGCTCGCGCGCCGCGCCGATGGTGGCGCGAATCTCGGTCGGGTGATGCGCGTAGTCCTCGATGATCGTGACGTCACCCGCCACGGCCTTCAGTTCGAAGCGGCGACCGACGCCGTCGAATTGCTCCAGACCAGGAACCAACCTGGCTGGATCGACTCCGACGGCCGTTGCCGCCGCCAGACAGGCCGCCGCGTTGAGACGATTATGTAAGCCCGGCATGCGAAGGCGCGTGCGGATGACGTTGCCATCCGGCATGCGGAAATGATCACGCCCGGCGACACGTTCGATCTGCCAGTCGGCACGATCCGAAATGCCGAAGGTCACGACGTGCTCCGGCAACGACGTATGGCGCGCCAGCAACATGCGGCAGCCCGGATCATCGGCCGAGACGACGAGCGTACCGCCCGGCTTGATCCCACTGACGAAGGCATCGAATGCGTCTTCGATATCCTCCAGCGTTGGGAAGATATCCGGGTGATCGTGCTCGATATTCGTAATGATGGCCACATCCGGCTTGAGCCAGAGGAAGCTGCGGTCGTATTCGTCCGCCTCGGCGACAAAGACCGGACCATCTCCGGCCCGAGCGTTGGTGCCGAGTTGCGTGATATCAGCGCCGACCGCGAACGAAGGTGCGAAACCGCCCGAATCCAGCGAATACGCCAGCATGCCACTCGTTGTCGATTTGCCGTGCGTACCGGCCACCGCGATCGACGTTCGATGCACGGCCAGCAACCCCAGGACTGCTGCCCGTTTGATGATTGGGATGCCTCGTTCGCGCGCCTCGACCAGTTCAGGATTATCGTCCGTCACGGCCGCCGTCGCGATGACCAGATCAGCGTCACCGAGATTCTTGGCGGCATGACCGATCGACACCGGCACGCCCTCGCGCAGCAGCGCCGCCACGACCGGCGAATGCGCGATATCCGAACCGGTCACATCGTAGCCGCGGCGCACCAGCATGCGTGCCAGACCGCTCATGCCGACGCCGCCGATGCCGACGAAGTGCAGCAGCGCAGGGGGACTGGGGAGTCCTTGAATGTCGAAGTCCGGCGATCGCGACACGCGCTTGACCCCTTCGCTATTCGTCTCGCCGGGCGGAACGTTGCTTCGCGCGACCGAACGAACCGGTCTGATGCCCGCGCGGATTCGCCATTGTCTGATAGCGGGACCACCGGTCGGTCGGCTCCGCTCGTGATCGTCCGTCGCGTGCCGGTTCGGGCCGGCGGCGCAACCGCCCGCCTCGTTTGCGCCGGAGCGTCCGCTGATGGGCGGAAACCTCCTGCACGGGCACCTGAACCTGATTGGTTGTTTGTCTCGATATATTCAGCAGAATGCCCATGGCCGTCAAAGAGACCGCCAGCGCCGTGCCACCGTAGCTGATGAACGGCAGCGGAATGCCGGTGAACGGTATCGTCAGCGTGATGCCGCCGATGTTGATCGCCGCCTGAAAGATGATCCAGGTGACGATACCGACGGCCACCAGCGCACCGAACGTGTCGGGAGCCTTGGTCGCGATGCGATAGCCGCGCCAGGCGAGCAGCACGAACAGGAACAGCACGAAGGCACAGCCGATCAGCCCTAGCTCCTCGCCGATGATGGCGAAGATCGCGTCGTTCTGGGAGGCCGGCAGCCAGGTGAATTTTTCGCGACTGGCACCGAGACCGACGCCGAAAAACCCGCCGCTCCCGAGCGCCAGCCGTGATTGAACGAGCTGGTAGCCGGTACGCAGCGGATCGGAGTCGGGGTTCAGAAAGATCAGGATGCGCGCTCGGCGGTAGGAAGCGCTGAGCGCCAGAATCAGGAAGGAGATGGAACCGAGGCTAATGAGCGCACCGAGTTGCAGCAGATCGGCGCCAGCGACCAGGAACACGCTGATGCCGATCGCCGTCAGCAGAATCGCCGTGCCGAGATCGGGCTGCATCATAACGAGTCCCACGAGCAGCCCAAGCAGCAGCGCGAATGGGATGAGTCCGTAGCTGAAATTGCGGATCTTGTGCCCTTTTTGCCCGAGCCAATCGGCCAGGTAGATGACGAGAACCACCTTGGCCACCTCGCTCGGCTGGAATGAAAGCGGGCCCAGGTCGATCCAGCGCTTGGCGCCCCACGACTCACCGCCGGTGCCGAGTCCGGGAATGAAGACCAGCGCCGTCAACAACAGCATGACCGCGACCATACCCGGCAGCGAGAAGCGGCGCCAGAAGTGATAGTCAACCAACGCCGTGACCGTCATGCCGGACAGCCCGATCAGCGCCCAGATCGCCTGGCGGGTTACGAAGAAGTAGCTGTTGCCGTCTTCCTGAATCCCGATCGCAAAGCTGGAGCTGAAGACCATGACGATCCCGAACATGACCAGCGTCAGGATGAGCGCGATCAGCCAGAAATCCGGCTCATGCACCTTCCGTTTGCTGGACGCACCGCTGCCGGTAAGGGCGGTAAACAGACTCTGGCCCGCGCTGCGTGCGCTCGCGATCATGGGTGGCCCCTTCCGGCATGTTGCTGAATTTGATTGACTTTATCGCGAAACGCCTGTCCCCGATGAAATTCGTCGCGAAACATGCCGAAGCTGGCGCACCCGGGTGAAAGAAGAACGACCGCTCCTGGCTTGGCCTGACGCACGCTCTCATCAATCGCCGCGTCCATCGAGCCGAACGGTCCATAAACGCGCGCCGCTCCGGCTGCGTCCAACTGACGCTGCAGTTCGCCGGTGACGGCACCATCGAGGAGCACGACGCTCTCGGCCGCGGCAGCGATACGCTCGGCCAGGTCACCCAGCGGCACGCCCTTGTCTGATCCGCCCGCGATGAGCACGATCGGTCGGTCGCTGAACCGCTCGAGCGCAGCCACGACGGCAGCCGGTGTCGTCGCGGTCGTGTCGTTGACGAAGGCGACACCATCGATCTCGGCGACCAACTCCTGTCGATCGGGCACGCCGCCAGTCGAACGAAGCGCCGCGTGCGCCTGCTCAGCATTCGCCCCGGCGAGCAAGGCGGCCGCGGACGCCGCCAGCGCGTTCGCCACGTTGTGCGCGCCGGCGAGAAGCAGATCAGAGCGGCGCGCGATTTCGCGTTCCTGTCCGTTCCAGCGCCAGATGAGCCGATCATCGATGAGATAGGCTCCGTCGTAAGCATCATCGTGCAGCGAAAAAGGAACGACCTGTCCCGCTCCGGCGGCGCGTGCTCCCCAAACCGTCGCATCGTCGTTATTCACCACGAACCAGTCGTCTGGTTGCTGGTAGCGCGCGATGTTCAGCTTGGCTTCGAGATAGTCGTCCATCGAGGCGTAGCGGTTCAGGTGATCGGGACTTAGATTCGTGAAGACGGCGATGTGCGGGCTGAGCCGATGCTCGCCAAGCCCTTCGAGTTGCCAGCTGGAAAGCTCGATGACGACTGGCGTATCGGCTGCGATCTGCGGCAGGCAGGCGAGCGCCGAGCGACCCATATTGCCGGCCAGCACCGTGTCGTCACGCAGATTCGCAAGGATCGCGGCGCAGAGCGTCGAGGTCGTCGTCTTCCCTTTGGTGCCGGTGATGCCGATGATCGGAGCCGGACAGGCGCGGAAGAAGAGCGTCATCTCCATCTCGATCGAGGCACCCGCGTCGCGAGCGATTCGCAACCAGGGCGAATCGTGGGGCACGCCGGGATTGCGCACGACGAGGTCGGCCTGCTCGAAGTCTTCGCGTCGGTGTTCGCCGAGCACGAAGCGAACCGGCTGTCCGTCGAGTTCCCGCAACGTGCCGGCGAGGCTGGAGGCATCACGCAAATCGGTGACGGTGACGTCAGCGCCGGCTTCCAGCAGATAGCGAGTCACGCCGAGACCGCCCTGACGGGTGCCGATCCCCATCACGAGCGCTCGCTTGCCCTTCAACTCGCCGCCATCCGGTCGCATGGCTTTCAACTCGCATTCATCAGAGTAGCGCCAGTGCCACGCCGAGCAACCCGGCCATCATGCCGACTAACCAGAAGCGGAGCGTGATCTGCGTCTCTGACCAGCCGATCATCTCGAAATGGTGGTGCAGCGGGGTCATCTTGAAGATGCGTTTCCCGCCGGTCAGTTTGAAATAGCTCACCTGCAACATAACCGAAATCGTTTCGGCCACGAAGACAAACCCGACGACGGGCAAGAGCAACCATTGACCGGTCATGAAGGCCGCCGTCGCCAGCGCCGAGCCGATCGCCAGTGATCCGGTATCGCCCATGAAGACCTGCGCCGGATGCGCGTTGTACCAGAGAAACCCGAGCAGGGCCCCGGCCATCGTGAAACAGAAGGTGACGACCTGAATCTGCCCTTGTAGGAAGGCGATGATGCCATAGGCAACGAAAGCGACCGCCGCCGTGCCTCCGGCGAGCGAATCAAGTCCGTCGGTGAAGTTGACCGCGTTGGCCGAGCCTGCCACGACCAGGACGGCGATCGGGATATAGATGAGCCCGATCTCGTATTTACCGATGCCCGGTACGTAGATGCTGCGCAGGTGTAATGGGAAATAGAGCACGAGCGCGGTTGGGAAGGCGATCAGAAGCAACCAGGCCATCTTGACGCGCGCCGTCATGCCGTTGCGCGTGCCACCGACGATGTTCCAGAGATCGTCGATGCCTCCGAGGATGCCGGAGCCGATCAGAACGGCGAGTGGGAGGAGCATCGAAAGACGTCCGGCCAGATCGAATATCACCGTGACCACAACCGCGACGGCGGTGAACATGACGCCGCCCATCGCCGGCGTACCCGTCTTGATCATGTGGCCTTCGGGCCCCTCAACACGAATCTGTTTGCCGATTTTCTTCTTTTGCAGGAAGCGGATGTACGGTCGCCCAACCAGCACGGTGAGGATGAAGGCGAGCGCCGAGATCGCCAGCGATGCCGCCAGGTTATGCAGCGGATCATGCGTGAGCACGCTATGATGGCGCAGTTCCCACCCGATATCCATCAGGAGATCAATCATCCGGCCGGCTCACCCGCGGCCATGTTTTTCACCAGGCTCATCAACGCGCTCAACCGCTCCCCTTCCTGCTCTCATTCAGACGACGACGCACATCCCCATGTACGCTGATCGTTGTCAGTCGATCGCTATTCGATCTCGCGAACAACGATCGGCCGCGGAACCGATGCGATTCCGCCCCTCACCGAACGAACCGATCAGTTCACGGTGACGGTGTGACGGTCGCTTCTACCGGCTTCGTCGGCGGAATACCATACAGCATGAACAGCTGCTGAAAGATCGTTTGATAGGCCGGACCAGCCGCCGTCTCCCCCCACGGAGACTCCTGCGGCTCGTCGATCTTGACCAGCACGGCGAACTGCGGATCGTTCGACGGTCCGTAGCCGAGTAGCGAACCGATCGTCTTGTCCTCATAGTAGCCGCCGTTCGGCGACGGCACCTGCGCCGTGCCGGATTTCGTCGCAATATCGTAGCCGGGCACGGTGTATTTAACGTAGGTGACGTTCATTACCGTCGTGAGCATGTCGGTAATCGTGCGGCAGGTCGCCTCGGAGAGCACCCGATGCACAACGGTCGGCTCGATCTTCGTCTCGCCTGATTTGTCGCGATAGCTGCTGACAACGTGCGGCTTCATCAGAAGACCGCCGTTCGCGAGCACCGAGACGGCGTTGACGAGTTGCAGCGGCGTGACTGCCAGGCCCTGACCGAACGCGTTGGTGTAGAAACTCGCCGGTGTCCAGTTCGCTTGGCCCGGCAGCGGCAGGATACCGGCCGACTCGCCCTCCAGGTCGACTCCGGTTGGGTTGCCGAGTCCGAAGGCGACCAGGCCGCGGTAGTAGCGATCTTCACCGGTCAGTTGCGCCACCCACATGGCGCCCAGGTTGCTAGAATGCTCAAGCACTTCGGTCATCGTTTCGAGTCCGAAGTCGACATCGAGCGCGTTGTACACCTTTTCGCCGCCGGGGATGACCGTGTAGGGCCCACCGTTGTGGGTCGTGTTGGGTGTGACGACGCCGGCTTCGAGGCCGAGCGACATCGTGAGCGTCTTGAAGGTCGATCCCGGTTCGTAGGCGCTGCCGATGGCTGGATTATCGAAGAGATGGGCGTCCTTGACGGTGTCGAAGTCGTTCGGATTGAACGAGGGCCGGTTCGCCATCGCCAGGATTTCGCCCGTCTTCGGGTTCTGCACGATGATCGTGCCACCGGCTGCCTTCTGTCGCGCGATCGCCTCATCGAGCGCTTTTTCGACGATCCACTGAACAGAGTTGTCGAGCGTCAGCGTCAGATCGGCACCGTCGATCGGCGGATCCCAGGCGCTCTTCGCCAGCGCGATGACGTTCCCCTCTTTGTCACGCTGGCCGATCAACTTGCCGGGCGTGCCACCCACGATTTTGTCGTAGGCGCCCTCGACGCCGTAGGAGCCGACGTAGTCGTAGTTGACGAAGCCGAGGACGTGCGAGGCGAAGTCGCCCATCGGGTAGATGCGCCGTGGCTCCGGATCGAGCACGATACCGGGCAGATTCAGATCCTTGATCTTCTGCGAGGAATCATCCGGCAAGCGACGCTTGAGCACGACCCATTCCTTGCCCGGTTGGGTGATCGCCGCGTAGATATCGTCGGCTGTCCGTCCGATCAGCGGCGCCAGTAGTTGCGCCGTCTGCTTCGGATCCTTGATCTGATTGACGATCGCCGATATCTGATCGGCCGGGACGTTGGTCGCCAGTTCGAACTTGCGCGCGTCGTAGATGTTGCCACGCTGCGGCGCGACATCGCTCTCCTGAAAGCGCGTCGCCACCGCCTGTTCGCTCAGTGCTTCGCTCTTCACGACCTGAAAGGAGAAGACCCGATAGCCGATCGCCAGGCAGAAGAGAATGAAGCCCCCAAACAACGAGAGAATGCGGCGGCGCGGAATCCGGTAATCCATCATCAGGGTGCCACCTCTCCGGCTGTCGGCGTCGCGGCTCCCGCGGCCGGAACCACCGGGGCCGTGGACGGGGTAGCGGCCGGTGTTGTCGCCGGTTTAGCCGGTTGCTGGGGGATGCTCGCGTTCGCCTCGCCGGTGACCGCCGCCATAATCCGCTGCCAGGTCGATTCATGCGGCGGCGTCTCGCGCGGAAGAGCCGGCAGATTATCCTGCGCCGGTCGCTGGACTTGCACGAACTTGAAGTCATCCATCGGCTTCATGCCGAGTTGACCGGTCGCAATCTGGTTGATCGTGTCGAGCGACTGCTCGCGCGCTACGTCGTAGCCGAGCTTCGAGTTTTCGAGCGAAAGCGAGTAATAGTCGTCCTGAAGGGCGCTGAACTTGTAGCCAAGGCTTGCCACGCGCGCGGTCTGCACCAGATAGAGAATGCAGATAATCGTGAGCGCGACGGCGACGATCATGACGAGCGCCACGCCGTTCAGCGCGAAATACTGTTTCGGCTGCCGTTTCAGCGCCGCACGTTCGGCCGGATCGTTGATCTCATTGACGACGATCGATTCGGGACGGCGCGGTCGCGTTCTGGTGCTTGTCATGGCAGTCGCTCCGCCGCGCGCAGTTTGGCGCTGCGACTGCGCGGATTACGCGTTTCTTCCTCAGCGCTCGCCTGTACGACTTTACGGGTCAGGATGCGTAGCCGAGCGTGGTG
>JAICWZ010000536.1 GCA_025966355.1 Thermomicrobiaceae bacterium | reverse complement strand
TTGCGACGATGGGCGGATTCGTCTACGTCAACGAAGGGTTGGTCGACTTCGTCCAATCCGACGACGAACTGGCAAGCGTGGTCGGCCACGAAACCGGTCACATCGAGCGGCGCCACGTGATCACGGCCAACTCCAAAGCGCAGATTCTCAACATCCTTTTCGGCATCGCGTCGATCTTCTCGCCGCTGATTTACAACCTCGGCGGACTGGCCGAAGCCGGCTTGATGTCGAAGGTCTCGCGTGAGAACGAGATTCAAGCCGACCGCTACGGCCTGCAGCTCATGTCGCGCGCCGGGTACGACCCCGACGCCATGGTCACGATGATGGCGCACATGGGCGTCCTCGGCGACGCGCATAGCGACCTCGTTACCAAATATCTTCAGGATCACCCCGATCCCGACAAGCGCGTCTCGCATCTCGTCGGCTATCCGGAGCTCGATCCGAAGGACGTGACGACCGGCCAAAATCTCGTCGACGCTTCCAGCGATCTCGAGCGCGCGCGTTATGAGTTTGCGTCCTTGCGGCTGTCGCAAGTGCTCAAGAAGGATCCGCAAAACGCGGAAGCTTTGCTCGAGCAGGGCAAAGCCGATCTCGCGCTCGGCATGACCGGTAAAGGCGAACAGACGCTCGCGCAGGCAGCCCAGTACGGCTCGCCCCAGACCCGCGCCGAAGCGAATCAGCGCATCGCGCAGCTGCGCCAAATGGAAGTGCAGCGCGTGAATCTCACGCACCCCAACCTGAGCAAGCTTCAAGCCGCCATCGCATCCGCACAATCCTCACACATCCTCACCTCCGGTCAGATCGTCGAGCGCGCCGCCGAAGGCAAGGATCAGGTCAAAGCCATCAATGCCCGCGTCAACAGCATTGAGTACGAAGTTCCCTCGTACTTAGGACGCATCAATATTCGGCGCGGTACGCGCATCGAAGCGGTGGTCAAGAATCTCACGTTGATGGCACGCTCGATCAACAGTGCGCTCCAAGACTCCGGCACGACGCTGAGCGGCGTCGGCTCGATGGAGAAAAACAAAGAGAGCGGGTTACTCAAAGATACCGCCGACGTTTACAACGACATGCTGGAGCCGATGCGGATGAATCCCGTTCCGGCCGATTCGCTCGCGGTGCTGCCCTCGTACCCGCAGATGCTCGACCAGCTGTCGATCGCCGACGGCGATATCTTGCGCTCGGTCGACGCGGCGCGCGCATCCCTGACGATGCTCGATCAATCGGTGGGCGACCTCGACGACTTTCTCAAACGGCTCGATAACGCGGAACCGGGATACAACGGCGATTATAGCCAGAGTACGTACGATTCGTTCTCCTCGGTCATGACGAAGACCGTATCGGAGTTCAACGCGGCCGCGTCCGCGTCGTCGCAGGGGTCGCAGCTCTACAACCTCGCTCGCTCGCGGCAGCTGTCGGCGCGCATCACGATGCTCGGTCTTGGAAACTCGCCGCAGCGCTACTCTACCCTGCAGTACGCGCTGCAGCACCGGTTCGGCTCCAACGGAATCGACTATCGTACGATGCTGCGCGACGGTTTGACCCCGGGCGACGTCGTCACCGCAACGATCGTGGCGGCGGACATTAAGAGCACGCCCGAAGCGATCGTCGCCGAAGCCAGAAGCAACGGACAGAACGTGGTGGACGTCGCGAACACACACGGCATGCACGCCTGGCCGCTGGAGATCTTCCTGGGCTTGGTCTACCTCGACTACACCGACGATCCGACCAAAGAACTTCATCGGCTCAACAGTGGGAGCGGCGATCAGCAGATCCTGACACAAATCGGACTTTAGCGGGTAGGTAGATATCATGGCTACCACAATGGGCGCCCGCGATCTGTTTCGCATGGTGCGCCACGGACTCGACGTCCGCTCCGTCCAGGCGCACGCGCGCAGACCGTTCCGCTTCTTGCTCTGCGGCGATCCCGCACTCATCGCTGAACTGCGCGCGCTGCTGCTTTCGGGACCGAGCGACGAACCGGTGCCCGCCGATGCGGCTGCTTGCCTCGAAACGATCTATCCG
>JAICWZ010000551.1 GCA_025966355.1 Thermomicrobiaceae bacterium | reverse complement strand
GAGGTAGATGACGACGAACGCGGTCGGCACCTGTAGGGAATAGCCGAGATTCATGAAGAGGATGACGCCCGGCAGGAGCAGCGACAGCCAGATCCAGTGCGAGCGCATCACGAACCAAACGGACGAATAGCTCAGAATAAAGAGGAGCGCGCCCATCATCAAGACAAAGAGATAGAGGTCTTCAGCGCGCTGGCCGTGTGAAATCAGGTTGTACCACTGTGTCCAGCGCGACCAGAGGTAATGCAACTTCGCTTCGCGTCCGCCGATGTTGTCGCTCAGGAAGTTCGTCATCTGGAAGAAGACGACGACGATCCCGATGAGCAGCGCAAGAATGTGCGCCAGCCATGACGGGATGCGTGTGATCTGTGACAAAACCAGTCCGGTCAGGAGCCCGACAATCGTAATGCCGGTCAGAATGCTGAGCCCATCGGCCCAGTTCGCGCGCTGAGTTGACCAGGTCGCGGTAAAGACGACGATAGAAATGAGCAGGAACGTTGTCCAGCCCTCACGAAGAGCCAAACGTTGCATGTTGTTTCCCCGGTGTTACATATTGCGCCGCATCGGCATTGACTGTCCCTGGGTCGCCAGCGCTCGGCCGATATCGTCACCATACTTGACGAGGTAGGTCGGCACACCGATCGCCGCCAGATCGCTAACGACCATCAAACTGCTGTCGTGGCTGCCGAAGGTGCTCGGCTCGATCACGATCGAAACGACGCGAGCGTGGCGCGCGATCAATTCCATGATCGCCTGCGGCCAGCGTTCATCAGTCGACGGCGTAATGACTACGACGGTGCTGTTGCGAGAAAAGAGTGATCCTTCGGCCAACAGCGTTTCATCGACCGGTTGCGTTCCGTCCGCACGAACGACGGCGAGGAGTTCGAGGATCTTGACCATCTGACGCGCGCCGCGATCGGTCGGAACGACGGTTGGCTGGCTGTTATTGACGACCATGCCGACCGTCCGGTTCTGATCGAGGAAGTGGCGCGCCAGCGAAGCGGCGATGGTAACGCCGTATTCTTCGGTCGAATCGAGCCAGAACGAGAGTGGCAGCTCATGCATCGTGGCGTACGCCTCGGCCGCGTCGTTGTTGATGGTGCGAGCGCGCATATGATGGCGTCCTTCAAGGTCAACCACCAACCATACGTCCGCCGTCGGATCGAGTTCAAACTCTTTGACCATCAACTCCCCGGTGCGCGCCGTGGCGCTCCAGGCGATTCGGTTGTAGCTGTCACCCGGCAGGTATTGGCGCACGCCCGATGCATTCGGCGTTACGAACGGCGTCCGCCGCTGAATCGAATTGCCGCCCGCCAGATCGCCGACCGGCAACCGGAATCCACTCAGGTCTACGGTCGCAGGATAAACGAGCAACTCCTGCACATGTGGCACGAGTCGCTGCATCGGAAAGAGGTCAAATGGATCGCCGGCCCTAAGTGTCAGCGGCCCGATGTGAAAGCGGCCTCGACGCGAGCACCATGTCTCAACACGCCAGCGCCGCGCGTCGTTTGGACCGAGATGGACGACGCGGCTCATCAGATGTCCCGGCAGGTCGGAATGATCGGCGACTTCGAGCCAGAGCTTCGCGATCTTGCTCCGGTTTTCGACGCGTATACGCTCAGTCAACGTCTGACCGACCTGCGCTCGATCGGCTCGCGTCTCGCGCGAAACGACCAGCCCGCGCAAGCTCAAGCGGCTCCAGACGAACGACACGATGAGGAGCGCGCCGAGCACGAAGAAAATCTTCTCGAGCACGTCCCACTGGTTCAGTTCGGCCAGAACCAGCACGACAAAGACGAGGACGAGAAGCTTGACCCCGTTCACGAGGTCGAGCCGATTCCACGCCAGCTTCGCGCTTGCCCGGTTTCATGTGCCACCGGCCG
>JAICWZ010000245.1 GCA_025966355.1 Thermomicrobiaceae bacterium | reverse complement strand
TTCGAGCAGCCCGGCGCGTTCGACCGCACCCACGTAGCGCGCCAGGTCCGTTGCCGGATTCGTGCGTCGGGGATTCCCCGCCCAATCGGCGCGACCGATATACACGCGCGCGTTCGGGAAGCGTGGCACGCGCTCGCCGTCGCGCTCGACAGCCAGCCCGGCGACATGATCGTCGTGACCATGGGTGATGACGACGTGCGTGATCTCCTCGGGCGTGATGCCGAGGTGCTCGAGCGCGACAGCGAGCCCCGGCGTGCGCGTCACGTTGTCGAAGCGGCCGGAAAACTCCTCGTTCCAGTCGGTATCGGGGTCATCGCAGCCAGGATCGAGCAAGATTGAGGCGTCACCGAGCTTGACGTGGACGACGTGCAAGCCGAGCGTCAGGCGGCCATTGGCGTCCGCCTCGGGCAACGCGGCGCGCCACTCCGACTCAGGTACCGGATAGCCGGGCGCCCAATCGAGCGTGCCCTCATTGATGAGGGTAATGGTGGCGTCGCCGAGTTGGCGCGACGCGATAAACTCCGAAGCCGGCATTGCGCTCACTGCGCACCTCCAGTCGTCAGGTCGGTCATTCCAGCGGGGCATCTGGACGCAATGGTCGATCGACTCCCGGGCGCTGTCAATGACTCGCCTCGACAGCCCAATGCAACAGCATGAGCGAACGCGCGCAAAGCTCGATGAGCGGCCCATCGGGCGGCGTGGGCGGTGTGTCGTGATCGGTGCAGAGCAGGATCTCCCACTGGCCGGCACCGGACATCTCGGGCAGCGCGTATGGCACCGAGTCGGTGTGAGCGTTGATCAGCAGCAGCAAGTGCTCCTGCGTCTCGGCGTCACCGGCGATGAGGATGCCGAGACTGCGCACCCAGGCGGTGAACCAGTCGTCGTAGGTCATCTGCTCGCCGTCGGTGCGCAGCCAGGTGATGTCACTCAGGCCGGTTCGCTCATCGACATCGCCACGGAAGAAGGAGCGACGGCGAAACGCCGGGTAGCGCTGGCGAAGTTCGATCACCTGCCGGGTGTAGTCATATAGTGCGCGTTGCCGGTCGGTAAGCTTCCAGTTGAACCAGCTGATCTCGTTGTCCTGGCAGTAGGCGTTGTTATTTCCGCCCTGGGTGCGCCCGATTTCGGCGCCGCCCGAGATCATCGGTACGCCCTGCGAGAAAAAGAGCGTCGCCAGGAAGTTGCGCAACTGGCGCTGGCGGAGCGCGTTGATTTCCGGATCGTCGGTCGGCCCTTCGGCGCCGCAATTCCAGGAGAGGTTATCGTCGGTGCCGTCGGCGTTGCCCTCGCCGTTCGCCTCATTGTGTTTCTCGTTGTAGCTGACGAGGTCGGTGAGCGTGAAGCCGTCGTGTGCCGTGATGAAGTTGATGCTGGCGAGCGGTCCACGCCCGCGCCGGTCATAGAGATCGCTGCTACCCGTCAACCGGTAGGCGAGTTCATCGACCGAGCTGTCGTCGCCGCGCCAGAAGCGGCGCACGGTATCGCGATATTTCCCATTCCACTCGCTCCAGAGTGGCGGGAAATGGCCAACCTGATAGCCGTCGGCGCCGATATCCCACGGCTCGGCGATCAGCTTGACTTGCGAGAGCACCGGATCCTGATGGATGACATGAAAGAACGGTGCCGAGGGATCGAAGCCGCGTTCGCCGCGCCCGAGCGTCGCCGCCAGATCGAAGCGGAAGCCGTCGACATGCATCTCGGTCACCCAGTAGCGCAAGCTATCCATAACCAGCTTGAGCACCTGCGGATTGGTGGTCGCGAGCGTGTTGCCGGTGCCGGTGTAATCGAAGTAGCGCCGCTCATTGCCATGCACCAGCCGGTAATAGTTGCGATTGTCGATCCCGCGCAGGCTGAGCGTCGGACCGAACTCGTTTCCTTCGCAGGTATGGTTGTAGACGACATCGAGGATCACTTCGAGCCCGGCGGCATGCAGCGTCTTAACCATCTCCTTGAACTCGACGACCTGCTCGCCACCGTCGCCACGACTCGAAAAGCGCGCATCGGGCGCGAAGAAGCCGAGCGTGTTGTAGCCCCAGTAGTTGTGCAAGCCGCGCTCAACCAGCGCCGGATCGTCGATCGTGGTGTGCACGGGCAGGAGTTCGACGGCCGTCACGCCGAGCCTGGTCAAGTGCTCGAGCGCGGCGGGATGCACCAGCCCTGAATACGTACCGCGAATCTCCTCCGGGATATCCGGGTGCTGCTGCGTGAATCCTTTGACGTGAACCTCGTAGATCACGCTGCGGTCGAGCGGCGTGCGCGGTGGTGCGTCGTCACCCCAATCGAAATGTGGATCGATGATGACACCTTTAGGCACGCCGGCCGCGTCGTCACCCTCATCGAAGGTACGGTCGGAATCGCCGGGTATGTAGCCGTAAATCGGCGCGTCGGGGTCAACCGTTCCGGCGATGGCCCGCGCATACGGATCGAGCAGGAGCTTGTTGGCATTGAAGCGATGGCCGGCGTTCGGTTCGTACCCACCGGAGACGCGATAGCCATAGCGTCGCCCGGGGTGGACATCTTTGATGTAGGCGCGCCAAACGTAATGGCCGGCCGGTTCCAGCGGAATGCGTTGCTCCGTGCCATCGTCGTCGAACAGGCAGAGTTCAACGCCGCTGGCATTTTGTGAATAGAGCGAAAAATGAACACCCGTCCCGTCCCAATGCGCACCGAGCGGACGTAGCTCGATGGTGGTCTGCTCGGCTTCGGCAGTATCTGTCATGCACTATCCCCATTATTCGTGGTCGTCAGGCCGCGATCGCCTCCGGCTCTCGTTCCGACGCTGGCTCCGACACGTCGAGAAAATCGTCGGCGTGTCCCAACGCGCTGAACGAGAAGGCTGCCGCGATTATCGCAATGAGGATGCCGATAATCGCGAAGACGTCGACGACGCTGCCACTCCACTCGATTGCGAGGCCGCCGAGAAAGCTCCCGAGCGGAATGCCGGACCAGGCGAGTACCCCGGCAACGCTCGATACGCGCCCGAGAAGATGATCGGGCACGATCAACTGGCGCAGGCTGCCGGTATTGATATTGAAGAGGATACCGAATCCGCCGGCCAGGCCCCAGAGCGGCAACGCCACCCAGTAATTCGGCGTGAGAGCGAACGCGGCGGTCAGCAGGCCGTTGATGGCGAGCGCGCCCAGCGCCACGCGTCCGAAGCTCCAGCGGCGACGCAGCGTTCCTGCCGAGAGCGAGAGCAGAATGACCCCGGCGCCGCCGGCCGAATAGAGCAGGCTGACATGCTCGTCGCTGGCGTGAAAGCGCTCTTTGGCGAAAAAGACGATCTGCGCGGCGGTCGTGGCGCCGACGAAGTTGATCAACGCCATCATGATCGAAATGGCGCGCAGTACCGGATGCCCCCAGACGTAGCGCAACCCCTCGACGACATCGCTGCGCAGGCGCGTTGGCGCGCGTTCGGCCTGGCCGGGTGGATTGAGGCTGCGCCGGATGAGCAGCAGCGACACGATCGAGATGACGAAGGTGAAGCCGTCGAGGAAGAGCACCGTTTCGGGCGTGACGAAACCGAGAAAGACACCGGCGAGCAGCGGCCCGGCGACCGTCGAGATCGAATAGCTCGCCTGAATCCGGCCATTGGCACTGACCAGGTTGGTGCGGTCGACCAGGTGCGGGATCGACGCGAATTCGGCGGTGTTGAAGGCGATGCCGAGCGTCGAGTTCATGAAGCCGACGGCGTAGACCCACCAGACATGCAACAGACCGGCATCGGCCAGAAAGGGAATGGTGACGAGCATCAGCGCGCGCCCGATATCGGCCACGATCATGACTTTGCGCCGGTCGAGCCGGTCGACCGCCGCGCCGATCCAGAGACCGAAAAGGAGATAGGGCAGGAAGACGGCCGCCGTGCCGATCGCCAGGTTGAGCGCCGAGCCGGTCAGTTTGAAGATGAGCAGCGGGATGACCAGCAGCGTGATGGCATTGCCGAAGTTCGAGATCGTCTGGCCCGCCCAGAAGATCCAGAAATCGGCACCGCTGCCGTTCTGTGACCTCTGCCGAAAGGACATGAGCTTATGCATGCTCGTTCGTTTCCCGATTCTTCTCCGGCGGATTT
>JAICWZ010000243.1 GCA_025966355.1 Thermomicrobiaceae bacterium | reverse complement strand
CCGCGACACGCGACGCTCGGTGCCGGAATCCTCGTATTGACCGATATCAAGTCTGAACCATACCCGGCGTTATCGGTCGTACCGGATTGTTGCGTCGCGACGTTCGACCGGCGCACGTTGTCCGGTGAGACTGAGGAATCGGTGCTGGCGCCGGTAAGAGCAGCGGTCGAACGCGCGTTGGCCGGAAGTGGGGCGTCGGCGACAGTGCGCATCGCCGACGATGATTTCGATTCATACAGCGGCGCCCATCTGGTCGCGCCCAATTTCGCCCCAGCCTGGTTCTTCACCGAGGATGAACCGATCGTGCGTCGGGCGCTGCATGGCTTATCCGCTGCGGGAATCGACGCCGAGCTCAGCCATTATGCGTTCTGCACGAATGGCAGCGGCACCGCCGGGCGGCTCGGTATCCCGACGATCGGCTTCGGACCCGGCGATGAAGAGCTTGCACATCGCGTTGACGAATATATCGAGATCGCCGATCTGGAGCGGGCGGCGCGTGGCTATGCAGCAATTGCATTGGCACTGTTGGAGGGTGAGGGATCGTAATGGGGAAGCCAGTTGGAGCGACGATCGTCCGAGACGATACGTCCGAAATCGTTTTCGACAATCCGGACGAGGCGTTGGCGCAGGGTGAGCAGGGTCGCATCGCTTTTCAGTTCGCCTACGGTTCGGACTTGCTGCCACCGGCCGGTGAACCGGTCACCTCGATGTGGCGCTATCGCGATTTGCTTCCGCTGGCCGATGGTCCAATCCGATATCCGCTCGCCATCGGCGGCACGCCGCTGCTCGCGTCACCGCGCCTGCGGAGCAAGTTGAACGCGCCGAATCTCTGGCTCAAGGACGAGACGCGGACGCCGACCGGCTCGAACAAAGATCGTGCGACGGCGTTGGTCGTCGAATCCGCGTTACGTGCCGGCAACACGACGGTAACCTGTGCTTCGACCGGCAACGTCGCCGTTTCGCTCGCCGTAGGTGCCGCCGCAGCCGGACTGCGCGCGATCATTTTCGTGCCCGCGGAAGTCGCCGATTCGAAACTGACGCTGATGCTGCTGGCGGGAGCAACGGTTTTCAAGGTGCAGGTAGGCTACGACGCGGCGTTCAAGCTTTCGCGTGCGGCCGCTCGTGAGTTCGGCTGGTACGATCGGAATACCGGCTACAATCCAGTGACGCTCGACGCCAAAAAGACGGTCGCCCTCGAAATCTGGGAACAGCTTGGACGCGAAGTGCCGGATACGGTGGTTTGCCCGGTCGGCGATGGCCCGACACTGAGCGCGATTGCCAAGGGATTCGATGAGCTGGTCGCCTGTGGCGCAACCTCTCGGATTCCGCGCATCATCGCGGTGCAGGCCGAGGGCTGCCAACCGCTCAAGACGGCCTGGGAAACGGGCGGGCCGCTGCAGGCGGTTGAGCCGAACACGA
Source organism: Thermomicrobiaceae bacterium (assembly GCA_025966355.1). Taxonomy (GTDB): domain Bacteria; phylum Chloroflexota; class Chloroflexia; order Thermomicrobiales; family Thermomicrobiaceae; genus CALAGB01. The sequence continues at coordinate 2,680 of JAICWZ010000243.1, read as the reverse complement.
TCGCGGACGGCATCGCGGTCGGCGATCCAGTGAGCGCTGGTATGGTGCTGCGCGATGTGCGCAAATCCGGCGGTGCGTTTGTGGCCGTGAGTGACGACGATCTGCGGCGAGCGATGGAAACGCTGGCGTCGAACGGCGGCCTGCTGGCGGAACCGGCCGGCGCCTCAGCGTTCGCCGGGCTTTCGCAGGCGCTCGATTCCGGCCTCATCGACCGCGCCGAGCGTGTGGTTGCCCTCGTCACCGGAACGGCGATGAAAAATCTGGGCGAGGCGCGGCCGTCCAAAGCGGCGATGACGATCTCGGCCGATTTGGCGCGAGTACGTCACGCTCTCGGCCTTTAGCCGTCTTGCTCGATTTCGGTGGGTTCTTTGGGGTGCAGGCGCTCGCGGAGATGCTCCCGTGCTTCGCCGAGTTCGTCGAGCCGCCGTTCGATCTGATCGAGCGTATCCGGCCGAGGATCGCGTACATATTCATCGCGCAGTTCGATCACCATCTGCGCCAGACGGCCAATCATCCGCACGATATGGACGGGATCATCTTCACGCGTCGTCAAGCTGTATGGTGGCATCTCTCGGCGCTGCTCCTCAGTTCGTCCCACTGTACATCAACGGGTTGATTGGTCAACGGCTCGCGGCGTCGGCGTCTTGTTTCGTTTCGGTTAGCGTTACGCCGCCGTCGATTTCGGCGCGCAGCAGTTGGAGCAGCGCCTCCTCGTCCAGAATGGTTATCCCGAGCTCCTGTGCGCGCGTCGCCTTGCTGCCCGCGTCTTCGCCGGCGATGACGAAATCGGTCTTGTTGGAGACCGAGCCGGTCACCGTCGCGCCGGCGTTGCGAAGCATCTCCTGCGCTTGATCGCGCGTCAGATGCTCCAGCCGTCCGGTCAGCACAACCGTCTTGCCACTGAATGCGTCGCTCCGTGGCCGCCGCCGCTCGTTCGGCTCCGCCATGTTTACGCCGAGATCGGCGAGCTCCTGGATCAGATCGAGATTCGTCTGCTCGCGGAAGAAATCGGCCACAGCCAGCGCCACGATTTCGCCGAAGCCGGGGATCGCCTCGATCTCCTCGACGGTCGCGTGCGTGAGCCGCTCCATGGTGTGGAACTCCGTTGCCAGCTGAACGGCGTTACGCTCGCCGACGTGGCGAATGCCGAGCGCGGTCAGGAGGCGCGAGAGTGGGCGTTTCTTGCCCTCTGCGATTGATTGTTGCAACTTCTCGATGCGCTTGTCACCGAAGCCTTCGAGTTCGCGAATGCGCTCCCAGTCAAGCCGGAAAATGTCGGCGAAGGAATGGATCAGGCCGAGATCGACGAAATCCTCGGCAATGCGTGCGCCGAAGCCGTCGATATCCATCGCGTCGCGCGAGACGAAGTGGCGCACCTGCTCTTTGAGGCGCGCCGGACAGGAGGCGTTGATGCACTAGCGCATCGCCTCGTCGTCGAGCCGTTCGGCTTTCGAGCCGCAAACCGGACAGACCTCCGGCATGGCAAACGGCTGTTCCTCGCCGGTGCGGCGGCTTTCGATGACCGCGATGATTTTGGGAATGACGTCACCGGCGCGCTCCACAACGACGGTATCTCCGATCAACAGGCCAAGTCGCCGGATCTGATCCTCGTTGTGCAAGGTGGTGCGGCGAATGACGACACCGCCAATTTCGACCGGTTCAAGAATGGCGGTCGGATTGAGCGAGCCGGTGCGGCCGACATTGATCTCGATATCGATGAGCTTCGTCGTCTTCTGGATCGCCGGGAATTTATAGGCAGTCGCCCAGCGCGGGTCGTGCGCCACGGTGCCGAGTTCGGCTTGCAATTCGACGTCGTTGACCTTGATCACCACGCCGTCAATTTCGAACTCAAGCGAGGTCCGCCGTTCGAGCCAGCGCTGGCACTCGGTCCAGACGTTGTCGATGCTGTCGTGCGTGGTAGCGCCCGGCGCGGTCGAAATGCCGAAGGAGCGGAGCATCTCGAGATTGGCGGAGTGTGTCGGTTCCGATTCGCCTTCGACCAGGCCGATATCCCAGGCGAAGAAGCGGAGCGGCCGGGAGGCGGTGATGGCCGGGTCAAGCTGGCGCAGCGAACCGGCGGCGGAATTGCGCGGGTTGGCGAAGAGCGGCTCGCCCGCCTCGCCGCGTTGCTCGTTCAGCTTTTCGAAATCGGCTTTGCGCATGTAGATCTCGCCGCGTGCTTCGAGCACGTCCGGAATCTCCCGCCCGTCGCCGTCGCGCAGGCGCAGCGGAACGTTGCGCACGGTTCGGATGTTCGCCGTAATATCCTCGCCGGTCGTGCCGTTGCCGCGCGTGGCTCCGCGCTCGTAGCGACCCTGACGATACAGGATCGAAACCGCGCTGCCGTCGATTTTCGGTTCGGTTACGAACTCGATGTCGCGACGGCCGGCGAGCCGGTAGACGCGTTCGGCCCAGTCGCGCAGTTCCTGTTCGTTGTAGACGTTGCCGAGGCTGAGCATCGGAATTTCGTGGCGCACGGTATTGAAGCCGGAGGAGGGTGTGGTGCCGACACGCTGGGTGGGTGAATCGGGGCTGATCAGTTCGGGATGCTCGGTCTCGATGCGACGCAACTCGTTCATCAGTTCGTCGTATTCAGCGTCGCTTACCGAGGGTGCGTCGAGCGCGTGGTACTCGTAGTTGTAGCGGTTGATGAGCGCGTGGAGTTCCTCCACACGCCGGT
>JAICWZ010000274.1 GCA_025966355.1 Thermomicrobiaceae bacterium | reverse complement strand
GTTCGCCAGCCGGTCGGAGATCTTGAAGCGCTATTCACCGCAGCACCATATTCATTTCTTCTACCTGCACTCCGGCACCGAGATCGCGCGCGTTGAAGTGCCCCATTGGGTCGCGCGTGATGCGACGAAACTCGATCTGATTCATGGCGCGATCTACGATCAGTGTGTCAACGGGCGCGGCTATCCGACCGCGCTGCAAGAGGCGCACGAAGTTGCCGCGATTCGGCCGCACGAACGGCGCGCGGTGGAGGCATTGGTCGAAGAAGCGCTCGCGCGTCGCGGGCTTGTGTACCGGCGTTCGGCGAAGGATGAGAGCAAACGTGGACGATTCGTTTGAACAACACGGGCGCCGCTTTGGCGAGGTCATCGAGACGAGCAGCGCGCGTATCTGGGTCGAGTGCGATCGGTTGAACAACCTACCGCCGCTCGGCGCGCTGACGCAGGTCGAGTCGGAATCTGGTGAGACGATCTTCGCGGTCGTCGCCTACAGTGAAACGACGGGAATCGATGCCACGCGACGCGCGGTGCGGCGTGGTTCGAACGACGTTCGCGATGCCGACGTTTATCGCCAGCACCCCGAACTGAACCGCGTCTTGCGGAGTACGTTCGAAGCCGTTCCGATTGCTTTTGAGCGCGAGGATCGGATTGTCTACGTCGTCCCGCCGGTGCCGCCACCACTGCACTATTCCGTCGAACCGGTCGCCGCCGCGCAACTCGCGCGCCTGACCGATCGGTTTGATTATTTGGCGACGCTCGCGCGCTATCAGGGCGACATCGCGGCTGAGCAGATCATTATTTCGCATGTGCGGGCCGTGTTTGACGCCCGTGAGCGGGATCGGGAATGGCTCGATCGCGCGGCCGGCGAGATCAGCCGTCTCTACGCCAGTGAATACGATCGCCTGCTGCCGATACTGGAAGCGATCGATCCCGGTGATGAGCCGGCCGGATTGCGCATCGTTCGCTGAACGCGGCTAATGCCGGAAATGTCGCGTGCCGGTGAAGAGCATGGCGATCCCGGCCCTGTCGGCGACCTCGATGACTTCCGCGTCACGAACTGAGCCGCCCGGTTGGATGATGGCTTTGATTCCGGCGGCAGCGGCCACCTCGATGTTGTCGGCAAAGGGGAAATATGCGTCGCTGGCGAGCGCGCCGCCCGTCGAGCGATGTCCGGCGCGTTCGATGGCGATACGCACCGCGTCGACCCGATTCGGTTGCCCACCGCCGATGCCGACGGTGGCCGAGCCGTTTGCCAGTACGATCGCGTTCGAGGTCACATGGCGCACACACGTCCAGGCGAATGCGAGCGCTGCTCGCTCTTCAGCGGTCGGCTCGCGTTTCGTGGCCACGGTCCAGTTGGCGTTCTCCGGATCACCGGTGTCGACATCCTGAACCAGAAATGCTCCGCAAAGCTGGCGCAACGAACGGCTCGGTCGACCCGCTTCAGCCGGCGCGACGATCAGCCGCAGATTCTTGCGACGGCTCAGCCTCGCTTTCGCCTCGTCCGAATATGATGGCGCGACGATGACTTCGAAATAGTGCTTCGTGATCAATTCGGCGACGTCCGATTCAATTTCCCGATTCGACGCCAGAATACCACCGAAGGCTGAAACGGGATCAGAAGCAAGCGCCGCTTCGTAGGCGTTAACCAGCGTCGCGTCCGTTGCGATGCCACAAGGCGATGCGTGCTTAACGATCGCGATGGCGGGCGTCGTGAACGAGATCGCGACGTTGTGCGCCGCGTCGGCATCGAGGTAATTGAGATACGACATCGCCTTGCCGCCGAGGATCTCCCATTTCGCGACACCGTGCATTCCGGCGGGCGAGAGTTGCCGGTAGAGCGCGGCCTTCTGATGCGGGTTTTCGCCGTAACGAAGCTCCGTGATCTTGTCGCCCGCGACCGAAATTTGGCCCGGGAACTCATCCTGATCGCGCAGGTAAGCAGCGACGACCGCGTCGTACGCAGAGACGTGCGCGTATGCTTTGGCCGCCAGCGCCCGGCGCCGCGCCGGTGAGATGCCATCCAGTCCGTCGCGCTCGATTTGCGCTGCGAGGTGCTCGTAATCCGCTGGTTCGACGACAACGACGACCGCCGGAAAATTCTTGGCCGCCGCTCGGATCATCGAGGGACCACCGATGTCGATATTCTCCAATGCATCGACGAGCGATGTGTCGGGACGGGCGACGACCTGCGAGAAGGGGTAGAGATTGGAGACGACCAGGTCGATCGGTTCGATCTCGTGGGCGGCGATCTCGGCCATATGCGCTGATTCATCGCGGCGGGCGAGCAGGCCACCGTGGATGCGCGGGTGCAGCGTCTTGACACGGCCTTCGAGGATCTCAGGGAAACCTGTGACATCGCTGACGGCGACAACCGGAATACCGGCCTTCTCGATCGCGGCTTTGGTGCCCCCGGTTGAAATGAGTTCGATCCCGCAACCGTGCAGCCGCCGCGCGAAATCGACGATTCCGGTCTTGTCCCAGACGCTCACCAACGCGCGCATTGCCCATCCTCTCCATGGCTCGATACCACTGTTCGAACCGGCGCACCAGTTCGTCAGGATCATGCCACAGGCGTGGGATTTGGATCGTACGACGCGCGGCGTTCGCTTAGAGCTTGTTCACTACGAGCTTGGAGATCGCGCGAAGCGTCTCAAAGACGCCCTTGCCGGTGATGGCTGACGCTTCGAAGCGCGGGACTTTAACGGTATTGATGTAGCGATCGAGCACCGGAGTTGGTAGGCCCTGCGGCAGATCCATCTTGTTGTATTGCATGACGAGCGGGTAATCGAGGAAGCGCTTGCCCTGGGCCGTCAGGTTTTGCGCCAGTTCGCGCAAGCTCTGGAGGTTATCGGGCAGCCGATCGCGCGAGGCGTCCGCCACGAACACGACGCCGTCGGCGCCATTGAGCACGGCGACGCGCGTGCGCTCATAGAGTACCTGGCCAGGGACGGTGTAGAGATGGAAACGAATGGTAAATCCATGCACTTTGCCAAGATCGATCGGCAGGAAATCGAAAAAGAGCGTGCGTTCGGTCTCAGTTTCGATCGACAGCAGTTCGCCCTTGGTGTTGCTCGGAATCCGGGAATGGATGTACTGAAGATTCGTCGTCTTTCCGGACAATCCGGGGCCGTAGTAGACGATCTTCCCATGAATCTCTCGAGCGGCAACGTTTATCAACGCCATATCGCTTCGTCACATCCTACTCGTCGTCGGAACAGCCGTCATCCTTGAAAAGAAGATCGATCGTGTCGATCGTTGCCTTGCCGACTTGCCGGAAACGCGGGCTATTCACCTCGGTGCTCCGACGCTCGACAAGATCGAGAATATTGGCCAGCACCGCGCTCGATCGCCGCGCAAGCACCTTGACCATTCCAACTTGCGATTGCTTATCGAAAATCACCACGAGCAGCCATCGACCGCGGACTGTCTCGGTAAAAATCTTCTCTTTCATGCCCTCTTGAAAGAGCGTCTTAAAACCGTCCTCTTTCAATATGCGCGCCATCTCCTGCGTTGACGCGTACGTGTTCGCGATGAGCGCCCCGAGATGAACCATCTCCGGCCGCACTTCGTCGCTTTCCGACGCCAGAATCTGTCCGGCACGATCGATCACCATGCTATAGCTCGCGCCGGAGTCCGCCATCAGTCGCTGCAGGCAGGCTGAAATCTGGGCTTGATCCTCTTCGACAACGACCATGCGGGAGATCTCGGGATCAAATTGCGGCATCAGACCTCCTGGCACGCGACATAGACGTAACTCATGACGCAGCCCATCCGTCCTCGTTGCGAACAAAGCGTACTTTTGCCTCGTCGGACGTGTTGATGATGCGTCCGACGAT